>JAIOII010001399.1 GCA_019912685.1 Kofleriaceae bacterium | reverse complement strand
GAAGCGCGTGCCGGTCGCGTCGGTGCCGGCGGCCGCCGGCGTCCCGCCCGACCACACGACGCTCGACGCCCACGCCTGCTTCGTGCGCGCGACGAAGAAGAGGTCGTAGCCGCCGAAGCCGCCGCTCATGCCGCCGACGTGGTGCATCCGCCCGCGCACGGTCCGGGTCGCCGGGTCGAGGTGGAGCTCGGCGTCGGTGACCTCGCCGCCGCTCAGCGTCTTGGCGAGGTCGATGACGAGCGTGCCGCTCGCGCCGCCGAAGTCGTAGACGTGGTGCGCGCCGCGCGCGGTCGCGACGAGCTCGACCGCGGTGCCGTCGGCGAGCGTCACGCCGTAGCTGCCGGCGCGCGCGCGCTCGTCGGCCTTGGCGAAGCGCGCCTCGTAGTCGACGACGCTGGTCTTCGCCGGATCGAACGCGCGCGTCGGCATGACGGCGAGGATCCCGTAGTCGGTCGCGCCGGCCCCGTGCAGGTGGACGTGCGTGAACGACTGGATGATGTCGTCGCCGTACCAGTAGCCCGAGTAGTGCTGGAAGTTGACGGTGCCGAACGGCCCGCGCGTGTCGGGCCCGAGCTTGACGAGGCCGTGAGGGACGACCGCGCCGACGAAGCTCGAGCCGTAGCCGAAGCCGAGGCCGCCGGTGCCGATCGTCGGGTCGACGTGCTCGAGCGGATCGGTGACCTCGGGCAGCGGCGGCCCGTCGTCGCCGTCGTCGTCGTCGCCGCCGCATGCGACGGCGGCAGCCGCACCGAGCAAGAGCGCGAACATTCCCCGCATCGCGCTGAACGTACCTCGCGCTCCCGAGTGGGTCACGCCCTCGTTTTCGCTCGCCGGCTGCGCACAGATGGTCTGCGCCTTGCAACTTCGTCTGTCATGCGTCTCCCGATCCTGGTTCTCGCTCCGGTGTTCGCCGCGTGCGCGGCCGGCGACAGCACCGACGACGATCCGCGCGACACCCTCGCCTCTCCCCAGCGCGCAACGCTTGCCGCCGGCGAGAGCAAGACGACCGTTCATGCGTCGATCCGGCGGCCGGATGGCGTGCACGGCGGCGAGGCCGACCTGCTCGTCGCGAGCGGTCAGCTCGTCGTCCACGTCGAGCGCGAGCCCGACGGTCACGACCAGCTCGTGCTCGACGAGCTGCGCGTGGCGTACCAGGACGTCGTCCTGCCGCCCGCCTACTTCCACGACGGCCAGGTGCTGACCGGGATCGAGGTGCGGCTCGAGCGTCCGCTCGCGATGGCCGCGCGCGTGACGGAGAGCGGCGTCGTCTGGGGCAACGCGACCGCCGACCTGCGGCTCGACTGGGACCTGCGCGTCGACGGGCAGCCGTACGGCCTCGCGCCGCAGTCGCTCGAGGGCCTCGACCTCGAGCTGATCGTGAGCGCGCAGGACGGCGCGCTGCGCGCCGATCTCGCCGTGTTCCGCGACGGCCTCATGTGGACGTGGGCGGACGACGTGATCACGCTCGCCGATGCGACGCTGATCACGAGCGCGTACGGCGGCATCGACTGATGCTCGTCGCCCGCCGATGATCGGCGTTACGCTGCTCGCATGCCAGCCGCGCCACGATCCACGCCGAACGTCGGCGCGCGCCTCGCCATCCTCGTCATCCTCGCCGGGACCGGCGCCGCGTGCGACGAGCCCGCGTGTCCGTCCGCCGAGGCCGCGGTCTCGGCGGAGGCCGGGGCGTGGTGCGCATCGGTGCACGAGCTCGCGCGCCGGCGGACCGAAGGGCTCGTGCCGTCGCAGGCCGAGCTCGACCGCGTGGCCGAGGTGCTCGAGGCGGCCTCTCGCCCCCTCGAGCCCATCCTCGTCCGCGTGCCCGCGGCCACGCCGTGGGAGGGACCGCTGACATGGATCGGCGGTGAGGTGCTCGATCCGACGCTCGCCGCCGCCTGGCGATCGGGCGTCGTGCACACTGGCGTCGACGCCGTCGATCGCGTGCTCGATGGCGCGCACATCGTTCGGGTTCGTTGGACCGAGGATCGCTTCGTCGAGCTCGGCTCGGATCACGCCATCGCGGCGGACAACGTCGTCGACGCGCTGGCCGGCGTCGCCGGGCTGTCGCTGAGCTTCGGGGACCGGCGGGCGACGACGAATCCGGAGGACGTCGTCGACGAGGGCGTCGACATCGTGTCCGGCGACCACTGGGTGCGCTTCTCGATCGGCTGGGGTGGATGCGATGTCGCGTGCGATGGCCAGTACTCGTGGCGAACGGCCGTGCGCGAGGATGGCTCGGTGCGGCTGCTCGAGGAGTGGGGCGACCCGATCCCGGACGACGTGCGCACCGCCTGGTACCGATAGACGACGCGCGTCGCTCGTCAGTCGATCTGGTACGGCGGCGGGATCTGCTCGGGGCGCTCGATGCAGAGCCCGAGGTCGCGCAGGAGCCCGTCGGAGAGCGCGTAGATCCAGCCGTGCACGGCGAGCTCCTGGCCGCGGCGCCACGCGTCCTGGACGATCGTCGTGTGGCACACGTTCGCGACCGACGCCTTGACGTTGAGCTCGGCGAGCTTGTTGACGCGCTCGTCGGGGGTCGCGAGCTCCTGGAGCTCGTCGTCGTGCGCCATGCGCACGTCGCGCACGTGGCGGAGCCAGTTGTCGATGAGCCCGTGCGGCTTGCGATCGAGCGCGGTGGCGATGCCGCCGCAGCCGTAGTGGCCGCAGACGATCACGTGCTTCACCTCGAGCACCTCGATCGCGAACTGGAGGACCGAGAGGCAGTTGAGGTCGGAGTGCACGACGACGTTGGCGACGTTCCGGTGCACGAACAGCTCGCCGCTGCGGCGCCCGATGATCTCGTTGGGCGGGAGCCGCGCGTCGGAGCAGCCGATCCACAGCATCTCGGGCCGGTGCACGGCGGCGAGCCGCTTGAAGAAGTCGGGGTCCTCCTGCAGCTCGCGGGCGGCCCACCGGCGGTTGGCGACGAAGCAATCCTCGAGGATCCGCACGGGCCGGGTTTACCACGAGCGCGGCGGGCGCCCGGCCGTTGTAGGCTCCGCGGCGATGGCCAAACGCGCCTCACGTCCCACCGACGCCGTCCTGAGAGAGCTTCGCGCCTTCGGGCTCGGGTACCCCGGCGCGCACACCAAGAGCCCGTGGCCCGGGCATCTCGATCTCGCGGTGAACGACAAGACGTTCGCGTACCTGCCGGTCGAGGGCGACTCGTTCCACATCTCCTGCAAGCTGCCGCGGTCGGCGGGCGTCGCGCTCATGCTGCCGTTCTGCCAGCCGGCGGGCTACGGCCTCGGCAAGAGCGGCTGGGTCGACGCGCGCTTCCCGGAAGACCAGCCGCTGCCCGTCGACATGCTGAAGGCGTGGATCGACGAGAGCTACCGCGCGCAGGCGCCGAAGAAGCTGGTCGCGCAGCTCGGCGCCGCGGCGGCCGCGCCGGCGCCGGCGCCCGCCGCCAAGGCGAAGGCGAAGCCGAAGGCCACGGCGAAGCCGAAAACCAGGTCGAAGCCAAAGGCCAGGAAGCCCGCCGCGCGCGCCACGAAGAAGCGCCGCTGACCGCAGCGCCTGCGCGCCACCGCCGATCCGGCGCAGACGCTGCGCGGTCAGATCGCTTCCATCAGCTCCAGGGCGCGGGCGTCGGCGTCCGCGTCATCGGCGAGCCGCCGCAGCACGTCGACGTAGCTCACGATGCCGCGCAGCTCGCCCTTCGGATCGACGACGGGCACCGCCCCGATGCGGCGATCGACGATGCGGCGAGCGACCGCGCCGAGCTCCTCCTCGGGCTCGGCGGTGATGAGGTCACGCGTCATGTAGCCGCGCACCTCGTCGCTGGCGACCGGCCCCGCTCCGTCCCTGCCGACGAGCGGCCCGCGCAGGTCGCGATCGCTGATCATGCCGATCAGGTGGTTGCCGGCGTCGACCACCGGCAGGTGGCGCAGGCCGCAGGTGGCCATGATCTGCGAGGCTTCCGCGACGGTCGTGTCGACGCGGATGGTGACGGGCTCCGGAGTCATGAGGTGGGCGATGCGGGTCATACCGCCTGCTGGAGCAACCAGCGTGCCGCACGCGCGGTCGCCTCAGTTACCCGGTACGATGTCGTGATGAAAGCCCACGGCGAGCGCGAGTGCGCGGCGCTGTCGCCCGACGGCGAGGTTCGCACCGCCGCCGATCGCGACGCCAGGTCGGGCACCATGGTCGAGGTGTTCGGCACGTACGAGGAGGCCGCGAGCGGCAAGGCGCCCGACGCGCCCAAGGACGGCCACGCCGCCGTGCGCCTCGACGACGGCTCGCTCGTCCATCTCCAGCCACCGTGGCACCCCGACGCCGTCCGCCCCGCCGACGAGCTCGCCCGCTACGCCGGCAAGCCCGTCGTCGTGAAGGGCATCCTCTTCAAGCAGTGCCCGCCACCACCCGACGGCCGCGCCTACGCCAGGGTGCCCTGCATGGTGATGGACATCGTCATCATGCACCGAAGAGCGTACGACGCGCTCCAGCGCGGCACGCTCGAGTAGCGCGATCGAGCGGCCCGGCCCGCGCACGCGCGCGACCCGACGTGGCATGGTCGGCGCCATGGCCGACGACGACGCTGCCCCGCCGCCCGCCGCCCCGCCCCGCCGCTCGCTGCTCGATCGCATGCTCGGGTTCATCGAGCGCGGCGGCAACGCGCTGCCACACCCCGCGACCTTGTTCGCGATCCTCGCGCTGCTCGTCGTCGTGGCGTCGTGGATCGCCGCCGAGGCCGGGATCTCGGTGACCCACCCGACGACCGGCAAGACGATCCAGCCGGTCAACCTCCTGAGCGAAGCCGGGCTGCACAAGATCATGACCGGGCTGGTGACCAACTTCACCAGCTTCGCGCCGCTCGGGACCGTGCTGGTCGCGATCATCGGCATCGGCGTCGCCGAGCACTCGGGGCTCATGGGCGCGGCCCTGCGCAAGCTCGTGCTCGCGTCGCCGCGCGCGCTGCTCACGCCGATCCTCGTCTTCGCCGGCGTCATGTCGAACATGGCGAGCGAGATCGGCTACGTCCTGCTCGTGCCGATGGCGGCGTACATCTTCGCCGCCGCCGGACGTCACCCGATCGTCGGCATGGCCGCGGCGTTCGCCGGCGTGTCGGGCGGCTACTCCGCCAACCTGCTCATCGGCACGATCGATCCGCTGCTGTCCGGCCTCTCGCAGGAGGCGGCGCAGCTCGTCGACAAGCAGTACACGGTGACCGCGGTCGCCAACTGGTACTTCATGATGATCTCGACGCCGCTCATCACGCTCCTGGGCTGGTTCGTCACCGAGAAGATCGTCGCGCCGCGCTTCCGCGAGCTGCCGTCGGACATGACCGCCGACGAGCAGGGCAACCAGCCGCTCACCGACGCCGAGCGCCGCGGCCTGCGCTGGGCGCTCTACGTGACGATCGGGTTCGTCTTCGTGCTCGTCTGGTCGGCCTTGCCGTCGGGCACGGCGCCGGGCACCGGCTTCCTGCGCAACCCGGCCGACGACGACCTGCTCAAGTCGCCGCTCCTCGGCGGCGTGGTCGCGCTCATCTTCGCGTACGGCGTGCTCGTGGGCGTCGCCTACGGCGTCGGCGCCGGCACGATCAAGAGCGACAACGACGTGATCAAGGGCATGGGCGCGAGCATGAGCACGCTCGGCACGTACCTCGTGCTCGTCTTCTTCGCCGCGCAGTTCGTCGCGTTCTTCAACTGGACGCAGCTCGGTCTCATCCTCGCCATGAAGGGCGCGAGCGCGCTGCAGGACCTCGGGCTGCCGGCGCTGCCGCTCTTCATCTGCTTCATCCTCCTGTCCGCGTTCCTCAACCTGTTCATGGGCTCGGCGTCGGCGAAGTGGGCGCTCATGGCGCCGGTCTTCGTGCCGATGTTCATGCTGCTCGGCTTCTCGCCCGAGCTCACGCAGGTCGCGTACCGCATCGGCGACAGCTGCACGAACATCATCTCGCCGATGATGAGCTACTTCGCCCTCATCATCGCCTTCTTCCAGCGCTACGAGCCCAGGGCCGGCATCGGCACCCTGGTCGCGACGATGCTTCCGTACACGGTCGTCTTCATGATCGGCTGGACGATCCTGTTCGGCATCTGGCTCGGCCTCGAGCTGCCGATCGGCCCCGACGCGAAGCTCTTCTACACGGCGCCCGCCTCCGCCCCCTGACTCAGAGTCTGGGAATCAATCGATTCCCAGACTCTGTTGATCGAGTTTCCTCGCCAGGATGGCTCGGGCACCCTGTACGGAAACGGGATTGCTTCACAATCCCTCAGGGCGTGAACGGGCAGGGCTTGGTCCAGCGCTTGATGCGCGCGCGGCCGCGCACGAGCGGCTGGCAGCGGCCGAGCGCGACGTCGTCGGCGCTGCACGCGATGCGGAGGTGCATGTGGTCGGCGTGGTGGCCGACGCCCGGCGGCTGCTGGAGGAGCGCGCGCGCCCGGCTCACGAGCGCGCGCGGCTCGCCGGTCTTGATCGCGTGGCGCAGGAGCCACCACTCGACGCGGTGGGCGACGAAGATCCGCTCGACCTCGACCTGGCGATCGGTGAGGAGCGCCTTCACCAGCGCCCAGTTGCGGGCGGTGTCGAAGTAGCGCGTGGGGATGCCGACCTTCCACGCCGGCGCGTACGCGTAGTAGGCCTTGCCCGAGCCCGTGTAGTACGGCATGTGGCCGTCCGGCGTGAACGGCGCGCCGCTCGCGTCGCGCGCGTAGAACAGGAGGTCGGCGTCGCGCCCCGACTGATGCGAGCGATGCCCGGGCACGTGCCCGCCGAGCGGCGCCGACAGATCGGCGACGCCGAGCAGCCCACCGGGATGCGCCGCGTCCACCGCCGCCGCCGCGCGCTGGATCAGCCCGACGAGCTCGGCGGTGCCGTAGTGCTTGTCGCGCGACGCCCACGGCTCCGGCACCAGGTGATGCGGCCCGCGCTCGGCCAGAGCCACGCCGCCGAACAGCGCGCCGCGGTTGACGGCGCCGCACGACACCGACTCGTCGCCGCCCTCCGCGATCGGCACGGGCAGCGAGTCGCCACGCACCGGTGACACGAGGAGCGCGATCGCGGCCAGGGAGAGCGCGGCCCGCACGACCCGATTGTATCGAGACCACCCCGGCCGTGTCAGCAATTCTGACGCGGCCGCCCTTGGCTCACGGAATCTCGTCGGCCCCGACGTCGACGGTGGAGCCGTTGGGCGTGCGTGCGTCGCCGTCAATGTCGACGAGCGTGGCCTCGGCGAGGCCTGTCGAGTCGGCCTTCCCAGCGGCGACGCTGCCGGCGCCGATGTGGAAGTCGGCGGCGAACATGAACGTGGCCAGATCGCTAACCGTCATGTTCCCGGTTCCCGCGACGCCATTGTCGGGGCCGAATAGCGTGTTCACGTAGTTGCAGTTGCCGCGGACGTGTGTACCGCCCGCGCTACCGACGATGATGTTGTTTCGTGCGACAAGAGGGCTCGTGCAATCGACACCGTCCGAGTTCGTGCCAGCGGCGGCATTGGCGGCGACGGTGTTGAACTCGAAGACGTTGTTCGCAGCCAGCGAGTACAAGCTCACGCCGCCGACGGTGGAGTTGTTGACGTCGCCGTTCCCAGCGATGATGTTGTTGACGATCACGAACTGTGTGGAATCGACGCGGATGGCACCACCCTCGTTAGGCTCTCCACCAGGTTTAGTGGGTTGATCCGGGCCGCAGCGTGATCGGCACGAGGTCGATGCCGGAGCAGCAGAGCTTGAGGAGGGCGATGAGCGCGGAGGCGCTGTGCAGGCCGTAGCTGCGGCGCGTGATCGTACGGGC
>JAIOII010001398.1 GCA_019912685.1 Kofleriaceae bacterium | reverse complement strand
ATCGTGTCGCCGTCGACGACGAGCAGCGGCTTGAGCGCGCCGCCGAGCCGCCGCGCGCGCCCGCCGGCGAGGATGCAGGCGGTGACGTCGTCGCGCGGGATCACGGGACGGCCCTCGTCGCGGTCAGCGCTTGACCAGGGTCTCGACCGATTCCTGCACCGGCGTCGTCACCTCGAGGCCGTCCTTGCCGAGGTAGGCGCTCACCTCGGCGCGCACGCCGAGCTCGCCCGCGGCATACACGCCGGGCCCGACGGTGAAGCCGGTGCCCACGACGAGCGCGCGCTGATCCTTCACCTCGGTGTCGTCGAGATCGGTGCCCGAGCCGTACAGATCGCCGTCGAGCGAGTGCCCGGTGCGGTGCAGGAGCCGGTCGTGCATGCCCGCGCGCGTCACGGTGTCGCGCGCCGCCTTGTCGACCTCCCACCCCTTCACCGCGCGGCGCCGCTTCACGCGATCGCGGACGAAGGCGAGCGCCTCGTCGCGCGCCCTGGCCGCGGTCTCGAACGCGACCTGGAGCGACGGGCTCACCGCCGAGTCGGCGACCGCGACCCACGAGTGGGCCGCGTAGACGCCGCCGTCGATCTTGCCGGCGAGCGAGAGCAGGACGACGTCGCCCTGGGCGAGCGTCGCCGAGCGCGCCGGCCCCGGCACGTAGTCGGGGTCGGCGCTGTTCTTGCCGAACGCGACGACGGGCGCGGGCCCGACGAGGCCGCGCATCGCCATGCCCTTCTCGATCCGCTGTTGCACCTCGCGCTCGGTGACGCGCGAGCCCGCGGCGAGCTTGTTGCCGATGAACGCGAGCGCGTCCTTGCGCAGCTCGACGAGGTGATGGACCGCGATGTAGTGCTGCTTGCGGCCCTCCGGGCCCCAGGTCGCCTTGGCGAACTGGACGAGGCCATCGCTCGATCGCACCTTGACGCCCGCGGCGCGCACGAGCTCGACCGTGCCGGCGTCCACGCGCGAGAGCGACGGCAGCGCGCCCTTGGGCGAGTACTCCATGGCGAGCGACTTCTTGCCCTTGAGCATCGCGCGCAGGATCTTGTCGAGGTCGCGATAGCCCGTGTACGTGATCTTCATGCCGGGGACGTTGGCGAAGCTCGCCACCTCCGACGCGTGGCAGAGCACGGTGGGCTCGCCGGTGCGCGGCACGAGATAGAACCAGCGCCGCGACGCGTTGCCCTGCACGGCGACGAGGCTGCGCGCGACGGGGTTCTGCCCGGCGTGATCGACGATCAGCCAGCCGTCGAGGTTCTGCACGGCCAGGAGCCCCTGGACGGCGGCCAGATCGAACCTCCCCTGCGGCTCGACCTCCGTCACCGCGACGCCCGCCGCGCCGGTCCCGGTCGGCAGCGTCGGAGGCACCACCGCACCCCCTCCGGGCCTGCGCTCGAGCAACGGATCTCCCGCGGCGTACGGATCCACCGGCGCCGCCGTCTTCTCTTCCGCCTTACCCTTACCCTTACCCTTACCCTTCTCCGTCTTCCCCTCCGCCTTCTTCCCCTCCGCCTTCTTCCCCTCCGGCTTCGCCGGCTCCGCATACGGATCCACGGGCCCCGGCTGCGCCTCCGCGCCCCCGGCATGCACCACGGCCACGAACAACACAGCGGCGAATCGGGCGACGTGCTTGGCGTGCTTCATGACCGGACCTCGGCGAGCTCGCTGACGATCATGTCATGAATAGCACCGTTGCTCGCCACGACGTCGCCCGCCGACGCCACGAAGGGCTGGCCGCGTGTATCGGTCACACGCCCCCCGGCCTCCACGACGACGAGCGCCCCCGCGGCGACGTCCCACGGCTGCAGCCGGCGCTCCCAGTAGCCGTCGAGGGCGCCGCTCGCGACGAGGCACAGATCGAGCGACGCGGCGCCCAGCCGGCGGCACGCTCCGGCACGGCGCTGGAAGTGCTCCCACTCGGCGAAGTTGTTCCTCGGGTTGGTCGCGCGGTCGTACGGGAAGCCGGTCACGAGGAGCGCGCTGCCGAGCGCGGTGACGCGGCTCACCGCCAGGTCCGCGACCTCGCCGTCACGCTCGGCCCGCGCTCGCGTGGACGTTCTGGGCGCGGCGCGGTCACGACGCCGACCTCTCCGCCGGCGGCGCCCTCGAGCGCG
>JAIOII010001397.1 GCA_019912685.1 Kofleriaceae bacterium | reverse complement strand
ACGGCGGCGTCGCGGCCCGCGCCGTCCCCGGCGCGCTCGCGCTCCTCGCCCACCTCGGGTTCAGCGAGACCGTCGACTGCTACCTCGTCGATCGACGCGGCCGGCGCGCGGCGATGGAGAAGGAGATCGCCCGCGAGCGGGCGGTGCGCGAGCTCTTCGTCGACGAGCTGCGCTCGCTGATCGTCGCGGGGCGCGGCGCGCGCGAGATCGGCGGGCGGCCCATGCTGTGCGCGTTGCTCTCGGTGCTGGTCCAGGCGCGCGGCGAGGCCGTCGCGCCGGAGACGGTCTACAAGCGGGTGTGGGGGGTGGCCGAGTACCACCCGCTGCAGCACCGCAACGCGCTCTACGTCGCGATCAACCGGCTGCGCGCGTGCTTGCGCGAGCTCTTGCCCGAGCGCGAGGTCGTCGAGCGCGCCGGCAACGGCTGGCGGCTCGCCGACGACGTCGACGCGTGCGTGGCGATCGCGGCGCGCCCCTCGGCGGCGCAAAAGACGATGTAAGAAGCACGCCGGATCGCGCGCTTATGGTCTCGGCCGGAAGGACGTGACCATGCCGCAGGCCTCCCCGCTCGCCGCCGCGCTCGTCGCGGCGATCGTCGCTGTCGCGTGCAGCTACAGCCCCACGGGCTCGCCGACCACCGACGGCCCGCCGGCGTCCGACGCGGCGGCCTCGTCGGATGGATCGCCCCTGTCCGACGGCGCGTCCGCGACCGATGGGGGACCGGCGGTCGACGCCTCGCTCCCCGGCTGCACGGCCGACGACGACTGCGGCGCCGGCCGCGGCTGCCTCGCCGGCACGTGCCGCGACGAGTGCCTGCTCGGGCTGTTCTGCGAGGGCGCCTCGTCGGGCTCGGTCTGTCGCGCCGGCCTCTGCGTCCAGTGCGCCGGCGATGGCGACTGCCGCGGCGGACGCGAGCGGTGCGACGTCGCCAGCGCGACCTGCGTCCCCCGCCCCTTCGATCCGGGCGTGACGAAGTTCGGGATCTTCTACAGCACGTGGCACTGCCGGGCGGCGAACAGCCAGCCGGTGCGCGACATCTCGCGCGTGCTCGCCGGCGAGCAGACGTGGCACCCGGACTACCAGACCTTCTACTACTGGGACGAGCCCGCGGGCGGCTACTACTGCCCGAGCGCCGACGACGCGCGGCTGCGGCGGCATGCCGAGCTCCTGCGCGACGCCGGCATCGACTTCGTGTTCCTCGACGCGACCAACCACGCGCACGTCGGCGCCGGCAGCGACGACACGCCGGGCATGATCCTGCGGCCGCTCGATCGCCTGCTCGCGGTGTGGAGCACGATCCCGGGCGCGCCGCGCGTCGTGCCGTGGGTGCCGGTCGTCGCGGCGACCGCCGACGCCTCGCGCTACACGGTCGACGCCATGCTCGCGCGCCTGGCGGCGTACCCGGGGATGCAGCTCCCGTACCTCGGCAAGCCGCTCCTGCTCGTGACCGAGAACGCGCAGTACCCGGTGAACGCGCAGCGCGCGGCGGCGCTCGCCGCGGACTACACGGTGCGGCGGATGTGGGCGATGTACCCCGAGGACGGCGCGCCGTGGAGCTTCCTCCAGGGCTGCCAGGCGTCGCCGACCAGCGCCGAGCCGTGCGCGCAGCGCGTGGCGCGCACCGGCGGCGCGATCGAGCAGATCGCGGTCTCGGCCGCCTATCAGCAGACGTACATGAGCATCCCGTCGGCGACGCCGAAGCACCGCGGCCTCACGTTCCGCAAGCAGTTCGAGCTCGCGTTCACGTGGCCCGAGACGCCGATCGTCACCATCACCGGCTGGAACGAGTGGATCGTTCAGCGGCAGCGCTGCGGCCAGCACCCGTCGTGCCCGTGCGCCACCTACCCCGACGGCTGCTTCCTCGATCAGTGGACCGTCGAGCACAGCCGCGACATCGAGCCGGGGGCGAACGAGATGGGGACGTACTACTACGACCTCATGCGCGCCTGCATCGCCCTGTTCCGCGCCGGCGGCGAGTGCGACGCCGCGCACGCGACCGATCCGTGCTGCCGCGCCTGGGCGCCTTGATGGAGCTGCCCGCGCACGCCCCGCTCCGGGCCGACGAGCACCCGAAGCAGCTGGGCCCGTACCGGATTGTCGAGCGGCTCGGCTCGGGCGGACAGGCGTTCGTGTACCGCGCGCGGCGCGACGACGACGACGGCGGCGGCGACGTCGCGCTCAAGCGCCTGCACCCGCAGCTCGCCGACGACGAGCGCGAGCTGCGCGCGTTCGCGCGCGAGGCGCGGCTCGCCTACCTCGTCGACCATCCCGCGATCCGGCGCGTGCACGCGATCCGCCGCGAGGGCGCCGACGCGTACCTCGTGATGGAGTACGTCGAGGGCGTCTCGCTGAAGGAGGTGCTCAAGCGCGCGCACGCCGGCCGGCGGCGCTTGCCGCTGGCGGGCGTCGTCGCTGCGCTCCACGAGCTGTGCCGCGCGTTGCACTACGCGCACGAGCTCGTCGACGAGCTCGGCGCGCCGGCCGGCATCGTGCACCGCGACGTCTCGCCGTCCAACGTGATCGTCACGCGAGGCGGGCGGCTCACGCTGATCGATCTGGGCATCGCGCGTTCGCAGGCGGAGGAGCTCGCGACCGACTCGGGGAAGATCAAGGGCAAGTACGGCTACATGGCGCCCGAGGTGCTCGCGGGCGGGCCGTTCGACCGCAAGGCCGACGTCTTCTCCATCGGCGTCGTGGCGTGGGAGCTGGTCACGACGCAGAAGCTCTACCCGGTCGTCCACCGCCCGCTCGACCTCGAGCGCGTGCGGTCGCGCGTGATCGAGCCGCCGTCGCGCCTCCACCCGGCATGCTCGCCGGCACTCGACGCGGTGATCCTGCGGGCGCTCGCCG
>JAIOII010001396.1 GCA_019912685.1 Kofleriaceae bacterium | reverse complement strand
CCGCGCTCGGCGGCGGCGATGCGCGGACCAACGCGGAGGTCCACGCGGCGAGCGCCCCGTATCGCGACTTCGTGGCGCTCGCGCGCGAGGACATCGCCGCCAGCGTCGCCGAGGAGAACCGCTATCGCCCGGACTGGGGCGCGGTTG
Organism: Kofleriaceae bacterium; assembly: GCA_019912685.1. Taxonomy (GTDB): domain Bacteria; phylum Myxococcota_A; class Polyangia; order Haliangiales; family Haliangiaceae; genus UBA2376. The sequence continues at coordinate 1,588 of JAIOII010001396.1, read as the reverse complement.
GCCCGACGATGCGCGCGAAGCGACGCAACCTCGATCCGCGCTGGCTCGTCGCGACGAACGCGCGCTACGAGCTCGTCGGCGTGCTCAACCGGATGGATCGCGCGCCGTTCACGCCGGGCAGCTGCGGCGAGCTACGCCTGGTCTACCGGCTGGCGTACAGCGCGCCCAAGGTCGCCAGCCGGCTGCCGTTCGCGATCAACGTGGCCTACCTGCTCGAGCCGCGCGCCGGCTCGTGCCGCGAACACGCGGCGGCGTGGCGGCTGCCGCCCGCGCCCACGGTGGACTGGCTCCGCACCGACGGGCCGCTGCGCGCCGACAACCTCCGCCGCGTCAAGGTCATCCAGGCCAACTACCAGGTGATCCGCTCGGCCGCCGGCATCCGCAACCAGCACGGCGGCACCTCCGAGTACGTGCTGCGCGCGTTCGTCGTGGCGGACGGCCGCCTGGTCCGGGCGCCGCTCGAGAACACGCCCGACATCGAGCGGCTGCGCGCGGATCCCGCGCTGCGCGCCGAGCTGATCGCGTTCCTCGGCGCGCACCTCGACGAGCTCGACCGCGGGACGATCCAGCTGCCGGCGAAGTTCCTCGCGACCGCCGCGAGCTCGTTCTCGCCGCACGGCCTGGCGCGCATGCAGAACCGCCCCTTCGACGCGGTGCTCGATCCGGCGGACCTCGCCGCGCTCGACCTGTCCACGCTCCGGCTGGTCAAGACGCCGCGCGCGGCGCTGCTCCGCCTCGACGACCTCACCTGCGTCGGCTGTCACCAGGGCCGCGGCGTCGCGGGCTTTCACTTCGTCGGCGAGGATCGCGCGGACACGCACCCGCTCAACGCGGTCCACTTCGCGGGCTCGGGGCACTTTCGCGCGGATCTCGCCCGCCGGCTCGCGTACGTCGACGCGATCGAGCGCGGCGCCGAGCCGTCGCACGACCGGCCGATCTCGATCGCGCCGATCGGCGCGCGCGCGACGTACGGCGATCTGTGCGCGCTGCCGGACGCGCGCTCGTTCGACTGGACCTGCGAGGACGGCCTCCGCTGCCAGTCGATCGAGCCGGCGGTGGGCGAGACCGAGCTCGGGCACTGCTTTCCCGCCGAGCGCCGCGCGGGCGATCCGTGCCTCGCCCACCATGTGATCCAGGATCACCACTCGCTCGACAAGATGGTGATGCCGTGGACCGAGCTCGGCTGCGCGCGCGGCTACGCGTGCCGGATGCCCGTCGCCGGGTTCCCCAACGGCATGTGCACGAGCCCCTGCGATCAGATCGCCACGCCGGGCGAGATCTGCGGCCCGACGGCGGGCACCGGCTTCGCCGACTGCCTCGCGGGCAAGGCGACGTTCCGCGAGTGCCTCGAGCGCCACGCCGAGCTCCAGAGCCGAGGCCGCTGCAACGCCACGCGCGCGTGCCGCAGCGACTACGTGTGCGCGCGCGCGGGCGACGAGCCCGACGGCGCGTGCGTGCCGGCCTACTTCCTCTTCCAGCTCCGCGTCGACGGTCACCCCGCGCCCGAGACCTGACGCGTCGACGAGCGGGCGGCGGCTGCGCTCGACGAGGGTGCGGCCGTCGGGGACGAGATCGACGACGCCGCCTA
>JAIOII010000140.1 GCA_019912685.1 Kofleriaceae bacterium | reverse complement strand
GTCGGCCCCCGCGCCTGAGCGCGCCGCCCGCCCGTCGGGAAGCCGTCCGGAACGCCGGCCAGGTCCACGTCTCCGTCTCCGTCCCGCGTCCCGCGTCTCGCATCACTCGTCACGCGAGTCGCGAGTCAAACGGTCCGGTCGTCGAAACGGCGAATGACTCCTTGACGATATGGCAGTTCGACATAATATCGTCGTAATTCATGGCGACGAGACAGCGACAGGGGGGCCTCTTCCTCGATCGAGGGAAGGGTGGGAAGCGGACCGGCGCAGGGCGGCCGCGGGCGCCGGGCCGGCACCGCAACTGGGTCCGGGTGCGTGAGGTGCTCGCGAAGAACACGCCGGTGCACGTGACGTTGCGGGTCGTGAAGGCGGTCGGCCGCCTGCGGCGGCGGCGCGCCTATCACGCGATCCGCAAGGCGATCCAGCGGACGTGGGCGCGCGCGGACTTCCGCGTGGTGCACGTGAGCATCCAGCGCGAGCATATCCACCTCATCTGCGAGGCCGACGACAAGCGGGCGCTCGGCCGCGGGATGCAGGCGCTCGAGATCTCGGCGGCGAAGCAGCTCAACGCAGCGGTGGCGCTCGACCGCGGCGAATCAGCGCCGCGGCGCGGGACGGTGTTCCCGGAGCGTTACCACGTCGAGCACCTGGAGACGCCGCGGCAGGTGAAGGCGGCGATCTCGTATGTCCTGAACAACTGGCGGCGCCACCGCGAGGATCTCGAGGGGCCGTTCCGCCGCGCGCAGCTCGATCCCTACGCGAGCGGCGTGCTCTTCGACGGCTGGAACCGTCCGTACCCGTTCATCCCGCCCGAGAACTTCGTTCCGCTGGGAACGGTGCGCCCGCAGGGCTGGCTCCTCGAGCGCGGATGGCGCCGGCACGGCGCGCTCGATCCGCGCGCGGTGCCGGGCCCGATCAGCCCGCGGGCTACTCGTCGTCCTGTTCCTTGAGCCAGCTCTTGGCGTGCGGGATGCGCGGGACGATCACGGCATAGATCGTCGCGGCGCCGGCGATGACGAACCAGCCCATGCCGAGCGCGAGCCCGATGGCGGCGGCGAACCACACGGCCGCCGCCGTCGTCAGGTTCCGGATCTTGTCGCCGGTCGACTTGATGATCATGCCCGCGCCGATGAAGCCGACGCCCGACACGACCTGCGCGGCGATGCGCGCCGTGCTGTTCGGATCGGCGACGGCCGAGATCATCGTGAACAGGCACGCGCCCGCGATGACGAAGCAGTGCGTGCTGATGCCCGCCGGCTTGCCGCGCAGCTCGCGCTCGATCCCGACGATCGTGCCGCACACGAGGCAAGCCGCGAGCCGGACCAGGAAGTCGACCTCGTAACCGCTCAGGAGCTCCGTCTTCATCGGGCGCGCACCATACAGGACACGCGCCCGCGATCAAACTGTCACGGAACGCACTGGTAGCTGCCGAAGCCGTCGAACGTGTCCAGCGGGAAGCCGCCCCATTCATCCGCTGGCACGAACGCATCGTTTCCGACGGTGTCGCCACGCGTGACGCTGCACTTGCGCCGGAGCGTGTTGTTCTCCGTCGATGTGGCGCCCGTTCCCCACTCGGAACCGGGATCGAAACCGATCTGGCCAATGACGTCGACGGTGGCGCCATTGCAGAAGAGCTCGATGGCGTCGTCGCCGTTGTGGTTCATCACGGCGTTGCTCGTGACATCGCACTGGCTCGTGATCGCGACGTTGGCGGCACTATTGCAGACGACCAGAACATCGCCGGGGTCGATCGTCTGGGTCAGCGTGACGGTCTGGCTCACGGTCGGGGAGCCGTTCGTATAGAGGCGGAGCGCGCAGCCGGTCAGATCGATCGGAGCCAGGAACGGGTTCGCGATCTCCACTGCCTTGTTGCCGGTCCCCGAACCCTCGATGTACTCGCTGAAGAACAGCGTCTCGAGCTCACACGTCGCGTTGCAGCCGTCGAAGTTGTCGGTGTTGCCGTCGTCGCAGGCCTCGGCGAGGCCGGCCTCCAGCGTGCCGTTGCCGCACGGGTTCTCCTCGATCTCGCAGATACGGCCGGCGGTGAAGCCGGTGTTGGCGCAGCTCGTGTCGTTCCAGGTGCCGGCCAGGCCGGTCGACGAGAGGGTCGTGTCGAAGAAGTTCACGCAGTCCTCCGGATCGCCGCCGTCGGGCTGGCTCATGCTCCAGTTCGTGTAGCCGAGCGCCTCGCCGGTGACCCAGCCGAACGAGCCCTCGACGATCTCGTCGGCGAGGCCGATCCACGGGTTCTCGGCGGGGTTCTGCACCGACGCGGCGATGGTCTGCTCGGCCTCGCTCGTGATGCTCACCAGGTGGCCGGTGACGGCGACGCACGCGGTCTGCGCCTCGGCGAAGCTGGTCTGCTCGCCGTCGAACGACACGTAGCAGTGGCCGGTCGCCGGATCGGTCGCGAAGCGGTCACCGTCGGCGAAGATCGCCACCGTGCAGACCGGGCCGGCCACGCACTGGGTCGTACAGCCGTCGGTGTCGACCGCGTTCTCGTCGTCGCACTCCTCCTCGCCGGCGACGACGATGCCGTCGCCGCAGACGGTGGTGCACAGGCTGGGCTCGCCGTCGCAGTCCCAGCCGTCCTCGACGAGGCACGCGGCGGAGCAACCGTCGCCGGGATCCTCGTTGTCGTCGTCGCAGGCCTCGAGCCCTTCGAGCAGGCCATCGCCGCATACCGCGACGTTCTCGACCGTGATCGACACCGTGGCCGGCGCCGACGTCGCCGTGCCGTCGTCCACGGTGAAGGTGAACGAGTCGGGGCCGACGAAGTCGGCGGTCGGGGTGTAGTCGACCGTGGCGGTGGTCAGGCCCGTCGACGTGATCGTGCCGAGCGCGCCGTTCGTCGGGGCGGTGCCGACCGCGAACGTCAGCTGCTGCGCGGGCACGTCGATGTCGGTGCCGGTCAGCGTGATCGTCACGGTCGTGTTCTCGTTCATCGTCCGCGACTGGGCCTGCGCGACCGGTGCGTCGTTGACCGGCGCGACCGTGACGGTCACGACCGCGACCGCGAAGTCGCCGTCGGCGTCCTCGACGCGGTACGAGTACGTGTCGGTGCCATTGAAGTCGGCGGTCGGGGTGTAGAGGACGGTGTTGTCGCCCTGCGCGACCGCGGTGCCGCTGGTCGCCGCCACCTCGATCGTCACGGTGAGCCCGCCGTCGCCGAGGCCGGTGTCGTTGGCGAGGACGTTGGTGGTGACGTCGCCGTCCTCGTCGACGGTCGCCGTGTCGTCGTTCGCGACCGGCAGGTCGTCCGCCGCGTTCACCGTGACGTTCACCAGGCCGACGTCGGTGGCGATGCCGTCGGAGACCACGTAGTCGAACGACGCCGGACCGGCGTAGTTGGTGGTCGGCGTGAACGTGATCGTCTGGGTCGGGACGTCGATCGTGACCGTCCCGTTCACCGGGTTCTGCACCGCGGTGATGGTCAACGTCTGCGGATCCGGGTCGATGTCGTTGGCGAGGTAGACCGACGCCAGCACGACCAGGGCCGTGTCCTCGTCGGTGTCGTCGGTGTCGTCCACCGCGACCGGCGGCGTGTTGGTCGCGATCACGGTGACGGTGACGTGGCCGACGTCCGTGCCGCCGTCGCCGTCGCTAACGACGTAGTCGAAGCCCGCCTCACCGCTGAAGTCCGTGTCGGGCGTGAACGTGATGGTGCCGGCCGCCAGCGCGACCGTGCCGTTCACCGGGTCCTGGACCGCGGTGACGGTGAGCGGGCCGGGCCCGTCGATGTCGGTGTCGTTGCCCGCGTAGGTGGCCGCGGGTCGCGCCATGGGCGTGTTGCGCTCGGTCGAGTCGGCGTCGTTCACCGCGACCGGGTTGTCGTTCACCGGGACGACGTCGATCGAGACGGTCGCCGGCGCCGAGGTCGCGGTGCCGTCGTTCACGGTGAACGTGAACGAGTCGTCCTGATCGTCGTTCGCGGCCGGCGTGTACGTGACCGACGCGGTCGTCGGCGTCAGCTGGGTGATCGCGCCGAGCGAGCCGCGGGCCGGAGCCGTGCCGACCGCGAACGTGAGCGGCTGCCCCTCGGCGTCCGTGCCGGCCAGCGTGATCGTCACCGCCGTGTCCTCGTCGGTGGTCGTCGTGCCCGTCGTCGCCACCGGCGCGTCGTTCGCCGCCGTGACGGTGATCGACACCGTCGCCGGCGCCGAGGTCGCGGTGCCGTCGCCGGCCGTGAACGTGAACGAGTCGCTGCCGCTGAAGTCGGCGGCGGGCGTGTAGGTCACCGTCGCCGTCGTCGCGGTCACCTGCGTGTACGCGCCGAGCGTGCCGTTCGCCGGCCCGGTGCCCGTGGCGAACGAGAGCGTGTCGCCGTCGAGGTCGGATCCGGAGACGGTGATCACGACCGCCGTGTCCTCGTCGGTGGTCACGCTCTGCGCGTTCGCGACCGGGCCGTCGTTCACCGGTACCACGTCGATCGCCACCGTCGCCGGCGCCGAGTCGAGGTCGCCGTCGTTCACCTCGAACGTGAACGAGTCGTCCATCGTCGAGTCCGTGTCCGGCGTGTACACCACGGTCGCGCTCGTCGCGTCGACCTGCGTGATCGCGCCGAGGGTGCCGTTCGCCGGCTGGGTCACGATCGCGAAGGTGAGGCTCGAGCCCTCGACGTCGCTGCCGGTGAGCGTGATCGTGACCGCCGTGTCCTCGTCGGTCTGCGCCGTGCCGGCGTTCGCGACGGGCGCGTCGTTCACGGGCGTGACCGTGACGTCGACCGTGCCGGTCGCGGTCGCGGCGCCGTCGCTCACCGTGTAGGTGAAGCTCGCCGCGCCGCTGTAGTTCGCGTCCGGCGTGAACGTGACGGTGCCACCGGCGAGGTCCACGGTGCCGTTCACGGCGCCGCCGACCCCGGTGACCGAGAGCGTCTGCAGCTCGGTGTCGGTGTCGTTGGCGACGAGCGTCGCCGTGGTGATCGTTCCCGGCGTGTCCTCGGCGGTCGTCAGTGCGTCGTTCACCGCGACGGGCGGATCGTTCACGCCACCGACGTTCACGGTGACGGTCCCGGTGTCGGTCGCCTCGCCGTCGCTGACCGTGTACTCGAAGGTCGCGGCGCCGGTGAAGTCCGCGGGCGGCGTGTAGGTGATGGTGTCGCCGGAGAGCTCGACCGTGCCCACGCTCGCGGTGCCCACCGCGGTCACCGTGAGCGCGTCGTCCTCGACGTCGGTGTCGTTGGCGACGAGCGCCGCGCCGGTCACCGTCGCGGCGGCGTCCTCGTTGCCGGCGAGCGTGTCGTCGGCCGCGACCGGCGCGTCGTTGACCGGCGTCACCGTGATGGTGATGTCGGCCTCGACCTCGTGCGTGCCGTCGCTGATCTCGACGTGGATCGAGTCGGGGCCGTGGTAGTCGTCGTCGGGGCGATACGTGACCGTCCGGCCGTCCTGCGTGATCGTGCCGTGCTCGGGCGCGCTGAACACGAAGGTCAGCTCGGCGTCCGGATCGGGATCGGTCACGTTGACCGTCATCGAGACCGGGGTGTCCTCCGGGGTCGTGACGTTGCTGTCACTGGCCACGGGCGGGCGGTTGCCCTGCAGGTTGTCGCCGCAGGCCACCAGACCGGTGAGCGCCGAGAACAGAAGACAGACTACGACGTACGCGTCCCTCATCGGACGCGGACATTACTCCGTCGGCGGGCGCAGGACCAGCACGGGACGACGGCAGGTCCGCAACAGCTTGTCGGCGACCGACCCGAGGAGGGCCCGGGCGATGCCCGACCTGCCACGTGATGCGATCACCACCACATCGGCGCCCAGGCGCTCGGCGGCCTCGCCGATGAGCTGCGCCGTCTCGTCGCCGGTGACGACCTCGACCCGGGTGGTGACGTGCTGCTGCTTCGGCGGCACGAGCGCGAGCAGCCGGCGCTCGATGTCGGCGACGTCCGCGCCCTCGTGGTCCTCGTCGCGGACGTGCAGGAGGTGGACCTCGCCGCCGCGCTCGCCGACGAGCGTGTAGCCGTACGGGACCGCGTGGTTGCCGAAATCCGAGAGGTCGGTCGCGACGACGGCGACGCGGAAGCGCGGCACCTGGAGGCGGCCGAGGTGCGCCGACGCCGGCACGCACCACACCGACTGCTTGGCGTCGTGCAGGATGAGCGACGACACCGACGACAGCCGGCCGATGCCACCCTTCTGCCGCGTCCCGACGAGGATGACGTCGACGCTCTCGCCGTCGGCGACCTCGAGGAGGTGATCGCCGATGCGGCCGAGGCCGCAGCGCGGGCGGAACAGCACCTGGCCCTCGCCGTCGAGCGCGCCGAGGCGCCGCTCGAGATCGCGCACGAGCAGGCGCTCGATCTCGGGGTCGCTCTCGACCATCGACTTCGTCTTCACGCCGTACCGCCGGGCCGCCTCGTCGGCGTAGTAGACGTGGGCGGCGATGACGTCGACGGGGCCGTAGCCGCGAAGCCTGCGCAGGAGCGCGAGCGCGGGCTCGCAGCTCGCCGAGTCGTCGAGGCCGAGCATGACGCGCAGCGCGCGCTCGCCGCGCGCCCACGCCTCGAACGGCGCCGCGTCGCGCACGACGAGCACGGGCACGCTCGCGGCCACGACGACGCCCTCGGAGATGCCGCCGAGCTTCATGAGCGGCGAGTTGCTGTGGCCCTTCGAGGCGACGACGAGCAGGTCGCCGCCCTCGGTCTCGGTGGCGGCGACGAGCGACGGGATCGTCGGTCCCACGATCACGTCGCCGCGCACGCGCAGGCCGGAGCCGTCGCCGAACGACGCGATCACCTCGTCGAGCCGGCGCTTCACGTCGGCGGCCTTGCGCTCGGCGTCCTGGCCGGCGACGTCCGGGTCGACGACCGTCACGAGGACCAGGTCCTTGTCGCCGCGGCGGCGGGCGAGCGCGAGCGCGGCCGCATGCGCGCCGCGGGAGAGGTCGGAGAGATCGGTTCCGCAGACGATGGCCATGGACGTCCTCGCTGGGGTCGCAGTGGTCGTTCGATGCTTCAGTCGATGTAGGCGATTCGCCGGATCAGCTCGAGCAGGCGCTGGCGCGCGGCCGTGCGCAGCGCGACGAACCGGACGCCCATGCCGGGGTCGAGGTTGGCGAGCGTGTCGGGCCGGTACGGGTTGACCCACATGACCTCGCCCTCGAGCTCGAGCACGTCCTCGTCGTCGGACGTCGCGCTGTCGGGGCGGAAGCGCAGGTTGAGCTGCGTGCCGGGCGGCAGCGGCTCGATCGTGCGCACGAAGATGCCGGTCTCCGAGATGTCGCGGCTCGACGCGAACAGGTACGTGTCCTCGCTCCGGTAGTCGACGTCGAGGTCGACCAGGACGCGCGGCGAGGCGCGGCGCTCGGCGGCGCGCGCCTCGATCTCGGCGGTCTTGGTCCGGGCCATCTCGCCGGTCATACCCCCGGGTGCGGTCCGGGCGCAATGGGGCCCGGATGGGCGTGGATCAGCGTGCCGCGTGGGGGCGCCGGCGCCGGCGCGCCAGCACGCCCGCCAGCACGAGGA
>JAIOII010001395.1 GCA_019912685.1 Kofleriaceae bacterium | reverse complement strand
CGCCACGAGCCGGCGAACGCCGTCGCCGCGCACGTAGGTGTCGCCGCGCACCGTCACGCGCTCCACCTCCTCGCGGAGCTGCACGGTGACCGCGCCGGTCACGCGCTCGAACGGCGCCGGCGCGAGCGCGACGTCGACGGGCGTCATGTCCGCCCGTGCGGCGCGCTCGAGGGCGCCGGCCGTGAACGCGGCCTCGTCGCCGTCCGTCCGGAACGACTGGAGGAGCGACTGCCACAGGGCCGAGGTCGGATACGGTCCGGCGTACCGGACGGTCTCGATGCCGGCCTCGCGCGCGAGCCGGGCCAGCACGTTCAGGATCGTCGTGCCGGCCCCGCCCGGGATGCGCGCCGGGTGCTCGATCGGCGGGATGAGCGCGGGTCGCGCCCATTCGACGGCGCCCATCCACGTGACCGGCGTGCCGCCGACGATCACCGGGTGCGCGCTCCCGAAGAGCACGTGGGGCAGGCGCTCGCCGCGCACGAGCACCGCGCCGCGCCCCTCGCCCGACGGCGGGAGCTCGAGGCCGCAGAACGTGCCGGCATCCCACGCGAGCGTCGCCTGGACGTCGCCTGCCGGACCGACCACCTCGACGAGGCGCCCGTCCTCGAACGCGAGTCGCGTTCCGTGGATGAGGCTCGCGTGCGTCACGGGCGCCATGCGCCAAAACGTAGCATCGCCCCGCTCTTGCGCGCCGGGGCGCGCGGGGGCATCGTCCGGCCCTCGATGAAGTTAGGCATCGTCAAGGAGATCCGTCCCGACGAGCGCCGCGTCGCCGCGTCGCCGACGACCGTCGCGCGCTGGGTGAAGGCCGGCTGGGAGGTCGTCGTCGAGCGTGGCGCCGGCGACAACGCCAGCTTCCCGGAGAAGCTCTACGCCGACGCCGGCGCGAGCATCGCCGGGGCCGCGGACGACGTCTGGCGCGACGCCGACATCGTCCTCAAGGTGCGGCCGCCGACCGAGGCCGAGGCGATGAAGACGCGCCAGGGCCAGACGGTGATCTCGTTCATCTATCCCGCGATGAACGCCGGGCTGGTCGAGATGCTCCGTGGCCGCGGCGCGACGGTGCTCGGCATGGACGCGATCCCGCGCATCAGCCGCGCGCAGAAGGTCGACGCCCTGTCGTCGATGGCGAACATCAGCGGCTACCGTGCGGTGGTCGAGGCGGCGAACCGGTTCGGCAGCTTCTTCACCGGCCAGATGACGGCGGCCGGCAAGGTCGCGCCGGCGAAGGTGCTCATCATCGGCGCGGGCGTCGCGGGGCTCGCCGCGATCGGCGCGGCCAAGGGCCTCGGCGCGATCGTGCGCGCGTTCGACGTGCGGCCGTCGGTGGCCGACCAGATCCGATCGCTCGGCGCCGAGTTCCTCACCGTCGAGATCGAGGAGTCGGGCGAAGGGCAGGGCGGCTACGCCAGGGAGATGAGCAAGGAGTTCATCGACGCCGAGATGGCGCTGTTCCGGGCGCAGGCCAGGGACGTGAACATCGTCATCACGACCGCGCTCATCCCCGGCAAGCCGGCGCCCAAGCTCTGGCTCGCCGACATGGTCGCCGCGATGAAGCCGGGCTCGGTCGTCGTCGACATGGCGGCGGAGCAGGGCGGCAACTGCGAGGCGACCCAGCCGGGCAAGGAGATCGTCACCGACAACGGCGTGACCGTGCTCGGCTTCACCGACTTCCCGAGCCGCATGGCCAACGTGTCGAGCGAGCTCTACGGCACGAACCTGTGGCACCTGCTCGACGAGATGGGCGGCGCGGCGGGCTGGAAGGTCGACACCGGGAACGACATCGTGCGCGGCGCGCTCATCTGCCACGCCGGCGAGAAGACGTGGCCACCGCCGCCGCCCAAGGAGCAGCCGAAGCCGGCGGCGCCGCCGCCGCCGCCGCCGCCCGAGCCGGCGAAGGAGGTGGCCGTGGTGAAGGGCCGCGGCCACCTCC
>JAIOII010001394.1 GCA_019912685.1 Kofleriaceae bacterium | reverse complement strand
CCCTCGGGGCCGTGCTCTCGCGGCCGCGCGCCGTCAACGGCCTCGTCGGCGCGGTCGCCGAGAAGATCGCGCGCAAGGGCTGCCGGATGATCATCGGCCTCGAGGGCGCGCGCATCCGCACCGAGATCGAGGCGGCGCTGGTGTTCGCCGAGCTCGAGCGCGCCGGCGCCAGGGACATGGGCGAGGAGCCCGGGCGCGCGTGGCTCGCCCACCGCTACGCGGTCAGCTACAAGATGTCGCCGGTGTTCCGCGACGGCGCGTTCGTCGACACCATGGAGGTCGCGTCGAGCTGGGAGCAGCTCCTCGATCTCTACCACTCGGTGCGCGAGGCGATCGGACGCCACGCCGTGGTCATGGCGCACTTCTCCCACGCGTACCCCGAGGGCTGCTCGATCTACTTCACGTTCGCCGGCCACGCCGACGACCGCGCCGCGAGCGAGCGCCTCTACGACGCGATCTGGCACGACGGCCTCGAGGCCGCGACCCGCGTCGGCGGCACGATCAGCCACCACCACGGCGTCGGCCTGCTCAAGGCGCCCTTCATGTTCGGCGAGCACCGCGAGGCGATGACGATCCTCCACGGCCTCAAGCGCACCCTCGATCCCGACGACATCATGAACCCGGGCAAGCTCGGGCTCGGCCTGCCGAACGGAGGCCACCCATGAGCGCGAGCCGCGAGGAGTGGGGCCGCGCGCGAAGCGCGCCCCGGGGTAGCGCCCACGACGAAGCGCCGGGACAACCATCGACGGGCGCGCCGCAGGCGCGAGTCTTCGAGCGAGCCGGCGCGAACAGGAGGCAATCATGAGCGCCGGGGCGGCCGTCGCCGAGCTGGTGAAGGAGCTCGAGGCCGCGGTCGGCGCCGACCACGTGCGCGCCGAAGGACCCGGCGCGTGGCGGGTGATGCCGGGCGCCGCCGCCGAGGTCGCCGAGGTCGTGCGGGTCGCCGGCCGCCACGGCGCCGTGATCGTTCCCGTCGGCTCGGTCTCGCGCGCGCCCAGGGTGCGCGGCGTCGAGCGCCCGCGCGTGCTCGTGTCGACGAGCCGCCTCGATCAGGTCATCCACCTCGACGAGACCTCGCTCCTCTGCCACGTGCAGGCCGGCATCACCGGCCTCGGCCTCGAGAAGGTGCTCGCGCCGCGTGGCCTGTCGATCGGCGACTACCCGCCGTCGATCCTGGGCTCGACGATCGGCGGCCTCGTCGCCGTGCGCACGCCGGGCAAGTCGTCCGCGCGCCACGGCTTCCTCGAGGACGCCGTGGTCGGGCTCTCGGCGGTGCTCGCCGACGGCCGCACGATCCACACGCGCCTCGCGCCGCGCCGCGCGACCGGCCCCGATCTGTCGCGCGCGCTGTGCGGCAGCGAGGGCACGCTCGGCCTCATCACGAGCGTCGTGCTCCGCATCCACAAGCGCCCCGAGGCGCGCTTCCTCGCGTCGTTCATCGCGCCGACGATGGACGCGGCGATCGCCGCGACGTACCTCGCGCTGCGCGAGGAGGCCGCGCCGGCCGGCC
>JAIOII010001393.1 GCA_019912685.1 Kofleriaceae bacterium | reverse complement strand
TCGTTTCTGTCTCGCGTGCCACGGCGCCCGGGGCGACGGCAACGGACCGGCGGCCCCGTGGCCCGATCCGCTGCCGCGCGACTTCACCGCGGGCTGGTTCAAGTGGGGCGGCACGGCGGACGCGACGGCGCCGGCGCCGGGCGCGATCGCGGATGCGATCCGGTGGGGCGCGCCGGGGACGGCGATGCACGGGTTCGGCGTGTCGCTCGGCGAGGCGGAGCTCGATCGGCTGGTCGAGGTCGTGCTGGCGTTCGCGAAGAAGCCGGTGGGCGGCGTCGCGCCGATCGCGCGCGCGCCGTACGCGACGTACGTGCTCGACGCGGCGGGCAAGCGCGCGCAGGTGGCGCGCGGTCGCGAGCTGTTCGCGAAGCTCGGGTGCGTCGCGTGTCACGGCGAGCGCGGCAAGGGCGACGGGCCGTCGAGCGCGACGTTGAAGGACGCGTCGGGCGCGGTGGGCGCGCCGTTCGATCTGACGGCGTTCCCGGTGCGGCGGCCGCGCGCGCCGGAGGCGACGGTGGAGGAGGCGGCGCTGGCGAGCATCGTGTGGGGCGTGGGCGGAACGGCGATGGCGAGCTTCGACGGCGCGGCGCCGCTGCCCGATCTGATGGCGCTGGCGGCGTACGTCGTGTCGATCGGTCCGCGCGAGGTGGGCGCGGAGGGCGCGATCGGCGACCTGACGGCGGCGACGATCCAGCGCGACAAGACGGTGATGAAGTCGCGCGCGGGCTACCGCTGGGGCGCGGCCGACGACGCGGAGGGCGCGCTGTTCGGCGGCGAGATCCACGCGCAGCGCGAGGCGCCGGCGGCGCTCGGGCCGGTGCAGGCGGCGCTGTCGTCGAAGCAGTGCGGGCGGTGTCACGCGAAGCAGCTGCGCGAGTGGCAGGGATCGCTGCACGCGGGCGCGGCGTCGCCGGGGCTGATGGGGCAGGTGATGCGCCTCGAGAAGCCGGCGGAGGTGAAGTCGTGCATGCGGTGTCACGCGCCGCTGGCGGAGCAGCAGCCGAAGAGCGCGGTGCTCGACGAGGCGCTGCAGGCCGAGGGGCTCACGTGCGCGGCGTGTCACGTGCGCGACGGCGTGCGCCATGGTCCGCCGGATCGTGCGCCGTCGCTCCTGCCGCTCCCCGGATATCCGCTGCGCGAGCTCGCCGTGTACGAGCGCGCGGACTTCTGCATCGGCTGTCACCAGCTGCCGGGGCGGCTCGCGGTCGCGGGCCGCCCGCTGCTCGACACGTATCGCGAGTGGCTGCTCGGGCCGTACATGAAGCGCGGCATCCAGTGCCAGCACTGCCACATGCCGAACCGCGAGCACACGTGGAAGGGCGTGCACGATCCGGAGACGTTCCGTCAGGGGTTCGCGATCGCCGCGTCGGCCACGCGCCGCGATGACGGCATCGTGAGCGTGCACGCGCGCATGGGCAACGTGGGCGCGGGCCACTACCTCCCGACGACGCCGACGCCCGCGGCGTGGCTCTCGATCGAGCTCGTCGACGCGAAGGGCAAGCCCATCCCGGGCACGTTCGTCGAGCGGCGCATCGGCCGCCACCTCCGCTTCCGCAAGGCGTTCGAGGAGGTGGAGGACACGCGTATCCCGCCGGGCGGCCACCTCGATCTCCACCGCTCCTGGCGCGCCGGCCGCATCTCGTCCGCGACCCAGCTCCGCGTCACCGTCCGCGTCCGTCCCGACGACTACTACGAGGGCCTCTACAAGACGCGCCTCCAGGCGAAGCTCGACCCCGAGGTCCGCGCCATGTTCGAGACCGCCCTCGCTCGCGCCGAAGCCAACGCCTACGTCGCGTACTCGCAGCTCTTCCCCGTGAGGGGACACGCTCCGGGGTCCCAATAGCCCGCGATCGTTCGTCTTTTTTACCCACTTGCGTCGCGCTACAGGGGGACACGCTCCGGGGATCCATGCCCACGTGATCACAGACGTTTTTTGCCCCATTGCGTCGCCGACTCGCGGGCGCTGCTCCCATCGGGCCGCTCGATGCGCTGCCGGTAGGGCGTCTCGTCACGCCGGCTGCCGTCGTCGACCGGGATCCAGGTTTCGTCGCGCAAATAGGCCGCCATGAGCCGGCGATACTCGGCTGCGCGCGCGATCGGCGATCGAGCAAGGCGCGTGTAGAGGACGAGCGGCGTCCACATCGATCGCGGGATCTTCGAGTCGCGGCGGCACGCGTGGAGCGGCGCCGTCGACCAGCGGTGCGCGGTGGGGTCATCGACCATGCCCGCGCGATATCCGTTCGCGTCGTTGTAGAGCAGCGTGAAGAGAAGGTGCTTCTCGTCGGTGATCACCTTCGAGTGGTACCGCTGCTCGAAGAGCTTGCCCGTCGCACCGGTCCGCGCGTTGCGCATCTGGGCGTAGTGCTGACAGCTCTCCTTGACGAAGACCGAGAGCGCGTCCTTGTCGGGCGGCGTGAGGATGAAATGGACATGGTTCGTCATCAGCGTGTGCTGATGCATGAGGCATCCGCTGGCTTCGAACCCGAGCACCAGGCATCTCAGCCAGAACCATCGATCGCCGTCGTGGCTGAAGAGGCGCCGGCGGTTGTTGCCGCGCAGGTAGACGTGGTGAGGAACGCCTGGGACGACGATGCGTGCTTTTCTCGGCATGCCTGCCGTATCGCGAGCTCGCAGCGCCGGTTGCGTCGCGACGCAAGTGGTCCGGAAAGCTGAGCGATCGTGGGCGCTTGGGAGGGGGGAGCGTGTCCCCTGTTTCCGCGACGCAAGTGGTCTGAAAAGCGGAGAGATGTTGGGGGGTTGGGAG
>JAIOII010000139.1 GCA_019912685.1 Kofleriaceae bacterium | reverse complement strand
GCGCGTCCGGGGAGCCGGCGGGCGCGCGCGCGGCGGTCGAGGCCGCCCGGGCCGCCGGGATCGGCTATGGCCCGACGGTCGTGATCGGTGGGCGCGCATACCTCGGCGGGTTCAACGAGGACCGCAAGGCGGCCGACCGCGTCGCGGACGAGCTGGCTCCCGGGCTGCTCGAAGCGTTGATTCCCAGCTGGTGAGCGTGTTACCCAGAACGAGCGATGGAGCTGACCTTCGCGGCGGCGACCGACGTAGGCCGGCAGCGCACGCACAACGAGGACAACTTCCTCATCGACAAGAAGTTGCGCCTGTTCCTCGTGGCCGACGGGATGGGCGGCCACGCGGCCGGTGAGGTCGCGTCGTCGATCGCGGTCCACGAGATCCGCGACGCGGTGTACGGCAACCGCGACCTGATCGACCGCTACCGGGCCGACGGCGCCGGGGTCCAGGCGCTCGAGATCCTGCAGATGCTCGAGCACGCCGTCCAGGCCGCCTGCTCGACCGTCTACAACCGCGCCCAGACCGACAGCGAGAAGCGCGGCATGGGCACGACGGCGTCGGTGCTGCTCATCGCCGGCGCGCCCGATCACCTGCGCGGCTTCATCGCCCACGTCGGCGACAGCCGCATCTACCTCGCCCGCCAGAACCAGTGCCACCAGCTCACCGAGGACCACTCGCTCATGAACGAGCTGGTGCGCCGCGGCAAGCTCAAGCGCGACCAGGTCGAGAGCTCGCCGTACAAGCAGTTCAAGAACGCGGTGACGCGCGCGGTCGGCGTGTACGCCTCGGTCGAGGTCGACACCTTCGACTTCGACATCCTCCCCGGCGACCGCTTCCTCCTCTCGAGCGACGGGCTCTACGCCTACGTCGACGAGGCGACGCTGCCCGAGCTGCTCGGCCAGGGCGAGGTCAAGGAGGTCCCGAAGAAGCTCATCGACATCGCCAACGAGGGCGGCGGCCACGACAACATCACGGGCGTCGTCATCCGCGTCGGCGACAGCGCCGCGGCGCAGGCCCAGCCCAAGGTCGGCGAGGCGTCGCTCAAGCTCGACGCGCTCAAGGCGATGCAGATGTTCCGCTACCTCTCGTATCGCGAGCTGGTGCGCGTCGCCAACTCGACGACCGTGAGCGAGCACGCGGCCGACGAGCCGATCTTCGCCGAGGGCGATCCCGGCGAGTCGATGTACGTGGTCATGACCGGCTCGGTGAAGCTGACCAAGGGCGGCGTGTCGGTGGCGCAGCTGGGCAAGGGGCAGCACTTCGGCGAGATGGCGCTCATCGATCGCTCGACGCGCTCGCTCTCGGCGACGGCGACCGAGGACACGATGCTGGTCGTCGTCCGCCGCAAGGACTTCTACGAGATCATCAAGAAGGAGCCCGAGCTCGCGACCAAGCTCCTGTGGAGCTTCGTGCAGGTGCTCGGCGCGCGGCTGCGCAAGACGACGAGCGACCTGTCCGACGCGCTGCACGGCGACAAGAGCAGCGTCGACACCACGGCGGAGAACCTGTTCCAGGACTGACCTGGGTCGAGAGCGTCAACCGTGGACAAGCAGGAGGAGCTCCCGCGCGCCGAGGTGGCGCGGCCGCGTCGTTCGCGGCACGTGCTGATGCTCGTCGGCATCGTCGCGGGTGCGGTGCTCGGCCTCGTCGCCAACGAGCTCGTCGCCTACGGCGTCGTCGAGAAGCGGGTGATCGACGCGGTGATCGAGTGGGGCGCGTACCCCGCCGGCCAGATCTTCCTGCGCTCGCTGCTCATGCTCTCGATCCCGCTCATCTTCTCGGCGCTGGTGACCGGCATCGCCGAGCTCGAGCCCAAGGCGCTCGGCCGGATGGGGCTGCGCACGCTCGCGTACACGACCGTGGTCTCGACGCTCGCGGTGATCACCGGGCTCGCCCTGGTGATGGGCATCGGGCCCGGCGAGGGCGACAACCGCGAGCTGGTCGCGCTCGCCGACGAGCTCTCCGGCGGCAAGGCGCCGGTCAAGGCGGCCGAGGGCGCGGGCATCACCGGCGTCGTCACGATGATCCCGACCAACCCGATCGCGGCGGCGGCGACCGACAACACGCTCGGCGTCATCATCTTCGCGCTCGTGCTCGGCGTCGGCCTCGCGGTCGTGCGCACCGAGAACGGCCGGCGCCTGCGCGAGACGATCGGCGGGCTGAACGAGGTCTGCATCTGGCTCGTCGACGTGGTCATGCTCATCGCGCCGATCGGCGTCGCCGGCCTGCTCTTCGCCAGCTTCGCGAACCTCGGCATCGGGCTCCTCGAGCGCATCGGCGTCTTCGTCGGCGTCGTCCTGTTCGCGCTCGCGCTGCACACGTTCGGGACGTACTCGGTCCTGCTCAAGCTCGTCGCGCGCCGATCGCCCTTCCAGTTCTTCAAGCAGATCCGCATGGCGATGGCGACCGCGTTCGCGACGTCGTCGTCGGCCGCGACCTTGCCGACCACGCTGCGCGTCGCCGAGGAGGAGGTGCGCCTGCCCCGCCACGTCAGCCGCTTCGTGCTCACCGCCGGCGCGTCGATGAACCAGAACGGCACGGCGCTCTTCGAGGGCGTGACCGTCCTCTTCCTGGCGCAGGTGTTCGGCGTCGACCTCACCGTCGGTCAGTCGCTGGTCGTGATGCTCATCTGCGTGCTCGGCGGCATCGGCACCGCCGGCATCCCGGGCGCGTCGTTGCCCGTGATCGCGATGATGATGGCGATGTACGGCGTCCCGGCCGAAGGGCTCGCGCTCATCCTCGGCGTCGATCGCCTGCTCGACATGTGCCGCACGACGGTGAACGTCGCCGGCGACCTCGTCGTCGCGGCCTGCGTCGCGCGCAGCGAGCCGACGACCGAGCCGGCGGCCGGCGTCACGACGCCGTCGTCAGCGAGCGGAGCGCGTTGACCAGGGTCTCGTTGCGGAACGGCTTCTCGAGGAACGTGGCGGCGCCGGACGCCATGAGCGCGCGCGCCTCGGCGTCGACGGTGTAGCCCGAGGCGATCACGATCGGCAGCCCGGGCCTGAGCTCGCGCAGGCGACGGAAGCACTCGGGGCCGGAGACGACCGGCATCGCCATGTCGAGGACGACCGCGTCGATCGGCGTCCTCGCCGCCTCGAAGCGCGCGAGCGCGTCGCCGCCGTGCTCGGCGGTGGTGACGGTCATGCCCGCGCGGGTGAGCGCCCGCTCGTACATCGAGCGGATGAGCGGCTCGTCGTCGACGAGCAGCACGTGGAGCGCGGGCGCGGGCACCGGC
>JAIOII010001392.1 GCA_019912685.1 Kofleriaceae bacterium | reverse complement strand
CCCAGTACCGCAAGTTCCCCGACGCGTACGCGCGCGCGTTGCGCGAGGTCGAGGCTCTGCGCGACGCGCTCGAGAAGCGGTAGACTGCGCGCCAGCATGGCCGAGAGCGAAGACCAGGCCGCCGCGGCGCGCGCCGCGCGCGAGCACGGGGTGCGCGAGCTGCTCACCGGCGGCAAGGCGGCCGACGCCGCGGCGCAGGCGATCGAGCTGTACGGCGGCGAGGTGCTCGGGTTCCTCCACGCCGTCGCGCGCGACGACGACCTCGCCGCCGAGGCGTTCAGCGTCTTCTCGGAGGACCTGCTCCGCGGCCTGCCGACCTTTCGCTGGGACGCGTCGCTCCGCACGTGGTGTTATGCCCTCGCGCGCAACGCGCTCCACCGGCTGCGCCGAGATCCCCGGCGCCGCGCGCGCAACAACGTGTCGCTGTCGAACCAGGCCGCCGGCATCTCCGCCATCGTCGAGCAGGTCCGCACCGCGACGTTGCCGTTCCTCCGGACCGAGGTGAAGGACGAGTTGCGCCGCCTGCGCGAGTCGCTCGATCCCGACGACCACGCGCTCATCGTCCTGCGCATCGATCGCAAGATGTCGTGGAAGGACATCGCCCGGGCGCTCCCCGGCGACGACGGCCAGGAGCTCGAGCGCCGCGCCGCGACCCTCCGCAAGCGGTTCGAGCGCGCGAAGACGATGCTCCGCGAGATGGCGACGGCCCGCGGCCTCATCACCGGCGATTGACGCGGGGCGGGGTGTGCGCGCATGCCACAGTGCGCCCGATCGCCACGCGACCTCAAAGGAACTCGCGCGTCTGCCCCGTGCGCTGGAGGCACAGCCTGTGCAGGCTCGGCGCGCGTGCCGAACGCCCGCGTCGAACGGGACAGGAGCCTCCTGCCGCCCAAGTCGCTCTCCGCGCTCCTGACGGTGCTCGCCGCCCTGTTCGTCATCACGGCGCTGACGTACCAGGCGCAGCGCGAGCGGATCGACAACGCGCGCGCGCTCTCGGAGACGACCTCGACGAGGAACGCGCTCAACCGGATCGTCATCCTGGTCGAGCGCGCGCAGGGTGGTCAGCGCGGCTTCCTCATCACCGGGGACGAGACGCTGGCGCGTCACATCGACGTCGCCGTGGCCGAGGTCCCCGCGCGGTTCACCGAGGCGCGCGACCTCGTACGCGGCGAACCGGAGATCGCGGGCAAGCTCGACACCGTCGAGAAGCTGGTGCACGCACGCCTGGGCATCCTCGACGAGAGCCTGCGGGTCTACCGGGCCGGCAACGTCGAGGGGGCGCGCGACGTCGTGCGCTCGGGTCGCGGCCGCATCGTCATGGATCAGGTGCGCGTGCTCGTCGACGAGATCCTCGCCGCCACGGAAGCGCGCCTGGCGCGCTCCACCGCGACGTGGAACCGCTCGGCGAGCCGGGCCAGCTACGTGACGTTCGGCGGCGCCGGCGTGATGGTGTCGATGTTGTTCCTCGTCGGGTTCCTCGCGTCGCGCGACTTCCGCACGGTCGGGGCCGAGAGCTGGGTGCGCCGCGTCCAGCTCGCGCTGGGCGGCGAGCTGCAGGGCGACATGCGGCTCGAGTCGCTCGGCGAGAAGGTGCTCGGCGCGCTGGTGCCGAACCTCGGCGCCGAGGTCGGGGCGATGTACGTGCGCCGCGGCGAGGGCATGCGCCGGGTCGCCGCGCACGCGCTCGCCGCCGAAGATGCCGCGCGCGTCGACGTGGCCGCGGGCGAGGGCATCGTCGGCCAGGCCTTCGCCGACGGCGAGGTCGTGCACCTGTCCCGCGTGCCCGAGGGCTACCTGACGATCGCGTCCGGGACGGGACGCACGAGGCCCGGCCACGTGGTGATCGCGCCGTGTCGCATCGACGGCCGCGTCGAGGCGCTGATCGAGCTCGGGTTCCTCCGCGACGTCGATCCGGTGGCGCTCGTGGCGCTCGAGCGCGTCGGCGAGACCATCGGCGGCGCCTTCCGCACCGCGCGCGATCGCAGCCGGCTCGAGGAGCTGCTCGAGGAGACCCAGCGGCAGGCCGAGGAGCTGCAGACCCAGCAGGAGGAGCTGCGGGTCTCGAACGAGGAGCTCGAGCAGCAGAGCCGCGCGCTCCAGCTCTCGCAGGCGCAGCTCGAGAACCAGCAGGCCGAGCTCGAGCAGGTCAACGCCCAGCTCGAGGAGCAGACGGCGTCGCTCGAGCGCCAGCGCGACGACCTCGCCCGCACCGGCGCCGAGCTGCAGCGCACGACCGAGTACAAGTCGCAGTTCCTGGCCAACATGTCGCACGAGCTGCGCACCCCGCTCAACAGCGCGCTCATCCTGGCCAAGCTGCTCGCCGACAACAAGAACGGCAACCTCGACGCCGAGCAGGTCCAGTTCGCGAGCACGATCTACACCGCGGGCAACGATCTCCTCACCCTCATCAACGACATCCTCGACCTCTCGAAGATCGAGGCCGGCATGCTCGACGTGCGGAGCGAGCGCATCGTCCTCGAGCGGATGCTCGAGGAGCTGCGCCAGACGTTCGCGCCGGTGGCGGCGCAGAGGCAGCTCGCGCTCGAGCTCGCCCTCGCCCCGGGCGTCCCCGAGGCGTTCGAGAGCGACGCGCTCCGCCTGCAGCAGATCCTGCGCAACCTCCTGTCCAACGCCCTCAAGTTCACCGAGCAGGGCGGGGTGACCGTCGAGGTGACGCGCGACGCCGACACGCTCGCGTTCGCCGTCCGTGACACCGGCATCGGCGTCCCCGTCGATCAGCACGACGCGATCTTCGAGCCGTTCCGGCAGGCCGACGGCGCGAGCACGCGCAAGTTCGGCGGCACCGGCCTCGGGCTCTCGATCTCGCGCGATCTGGCCCGCCTGCTCGGCGGCGACCTGCGGCTGACCAGCGCGCCCGGTCAGGGCAGCACGTTCACGCTGACGGTGCCGCTCGCCGCCCCGGCGCGAACTGGCGTCCCGGCGCGCGCCGTCGCACCCGCCACCACGCCGGCGC
>JAIOII010001391.1 GCA_019912685.1 Kofleriaceae bacterium | reverse complement strand
GACCTCGAGGTGCGTGCGCATCGTCGTCGAGCGGGCGCGCGTAGCGGCGGACGACGTGGAGGACGGCGGCCACCGACAGCACGCCGCTCGTGCCGCCCTCGACGACGATGCGCACGCGCCCGCCGTCGACCTCGAGGTGCGTGCGCACGACCGAGCTGTCCGGCAGGATGTGCTCGTCGATGAGGAGGCGGGAGACGACGTTCACTCGTGGACCAGCTTCCGCGCCCGGGCCATGCCCGACAGGCGCGCGTTGGGCAGCACCACGAAGTCGACGACGTCGGCGTTCACGATCGCCACGTTGTCCTCGTGCCAGAGCGGGATGATCGGCAGATCCTCGGCGAGCTGGCGCTGCACGTCGGCGTAGATCGCGATGCGCTCCTCGCGCTTCGACACGCGCCGGCCCTGCTCGGTGCGCTCGTCGACGAGCGCGTTCCGGTACCGCCACCGGTTGTTGGCGTTGGGGTCGGCGGGGGTCGGGATGCGCGAGCTATGGAAGTACGTATACAGGAGGTCGGGCTCGGTGATGTCCGACGTCTGCATCGTCGCGATCTGGTAGACGCCCTTCTTGATGTCGGCGAAGAACGTCGCGAACTCGAACGGGCGCACGTCGACCGCGATCCCGACCTTGCCGAGCTGCGACGCGATCACCCGCGCGATCGCGACGCGGAACTGATCGGCCGACGTCTTGTACACGAGCGTGAAGCGCGGCCGCCCGCCCGGCCCGTCGGGATCCGGGTAGCCGGCCTCGTCGAGCAGCTTCATCGCCGCCGCCAGGTCGTGCGGGATCTGCGGCGTCGCCGTGTAGCACCAGTGGCTCGGCGGCAGGAGGCTGGTCGCCAGCACCGCGCGCCCCGCGAACTTCTGCCGGATCAGCGTCTCGCGATCCAGCGCGAGCGCGATCGCGCGCCGGACGCGCGCATCCTTCAGGATCGCGTCCTCGTTGTTGAGCATCATGTACGTGAGGATGTTCGACGGATGGCGCACCTCGCGCACGCGCTCGCGCGCGAGCACGTCGTCGATGAGATCGTAGCGGAACGCGTTCTGCGACAGGTCCGCCGACCCGCCCGCGAGCATGATGAGGCGCGCCGCCGCGTCGCGGACGTTCTTGATCACGATGGTCGGGATGCCCGGCTGCCCGCCGTGCCAGTGCGGGTTCGCGCGCAGGACGACGCGCTGGCCCGAGATCTCCTCGACGCGATACGGCCCCGCGCCCAGCACCCGCCCGCCCGGGTACCGGCCGTTCGGGTCGGCGCCGTGCCTGGCGATGATGCCCATGTCGAGGTCGGTCAGGAACGTCGCGAGCGGCTGGTGCAGCTCGAACCGCACGGTGCGCGTCCCTTCGGCGACGACCGCCTTGAAGCGCTCGCTGAAGCCCTTGTGCCAGAGGCTGTCCGACCCCTTGGCGATCACGGTGCCGAACGTCCATGCCACGTCCTCGGCCGTGACCGGCGTGCCGTCGGAGAAGCGCGCGTCGGCGCGGATCGTCACGCGCCACGTCAGCTCGTCGACCTGCTCGAACGACTCGGCGAGCTCGGGCCGCGGCGCCATGTCGGCGGAGTCGACGGTGACCAGCCCGGGCGCGACCAGGCGCGAGACCTTGGCGTCGTACGACGAGGCCGCGTACCGCGGGTCCGCGGTCTTGGCCGAGGACTCGAACAGGACGACGAGCGTGTCGTCCGGTGTACGACGCTGGCGCGGCTCGCACGCCATGGAAACCACGGCGACGTACGCGACGAGCGCGATCGGGAGGAGCCGGAGCCAACGCGACACGAGCAATCCCAGCCTACCGCGTATAAGATCGCCGTGTGGGGACCCGTCGTATCGCGATGCTCGCGCTGCTCGTGGGCGGCGTGGCCGCGGCCGACGACGCCGGCGTCCCGCCGCCGGGCGAGGAGCGCGGCGACGAGGACAGCGAGGTCGGCGCCGACGGCGGCATGGAGCTGCCGTCCGCCCCCGCCGACCGCAGCAAGCGCGACGCATGGCTCGTCCAGCAGCTCGACAGCGCCATCCGCGCCCGACCGCTGCTCCTCACCTCCAAGATCAGCGCGTCGGTCGTCGACGTCGCCAGCGGCACCGTCCTCTGGACGCACCACGCCGACCGCCCGGTGAACCTCGCGTCGGTCACCAAGGTCATCACGACCGCGGCCGCGCTCCACGGGCTCGGCCCCGGCTTCCGCTGGCGGACGTCGCTCCTCGCCGAGAAGCTCGATCCCGAGACCGGGACGATCGAAGGCGATCTCTTCGTCCGCGGGCGCGGCGATCCCACGCTCACGCTCGCCGACCTGCGCGAGCTCGCCCAGGCCCTCGAGTGGCGCGGCGTCACCGAGGTCACCGGCGACATCGTCTTCGACGGCAGCTACTTCGATCTCATCGACGAGCCGCCGCGCTACGCCGACCAGCCCAAGGAGCGCGCCGGGTACCGCGCGCCGATCGGCGCCGCCTCGCTCGAGCGCAACGCGGTCACGGTCGTCGTCGCCGCCGACCGCTTCGGCCATGGCCTCGCCGACGTCAAGCTCGATCCGCCGCTCGGCGAGTACGTGCGCCTCGTCAACCCGACGGTGGTGACGGTGCCGAGCGGGCGCACGCGCATCCACGTCGCGTCGATCCTGCGCCGCGACCACATCGAGCTCCGCGTGTCGGGCCAGATCCTCGCCGACGAGGGCGTCTGGTTCCAGCGCCGCCGCATCGACGATCCGGTGCGCATGTTCGGCGAGGCGCTGAGGACCGTCCTCTCCGCGCGCGGCATCCGCGTCAAGGGCAAGCGGATCGGCCGGGGCATCACGCCCGCGACCGCCGTGCTCGTCGCCGAGAACGAGAGCGCGCCGCTCGCCGACGTCATCCGCACGATGGCGAAGACGTCGGACAACTACATGGCCGAGACCGTGCTCAAGACCCTCGGCGCCGAGAGCCGGACGCTACCGGCGCCACCGGCGGTGCCGCCGCCGGCGACGTGGGAGGACGGCACCAGCGCGGTGAAGCGGTATCTCACCGAGCAGGCCGGCGTCGACCTCGCGAACCTGCGCTTCGAGAACGGCTCCGGGCTCTACGACTCGACGTCGATCCCCGCGTCGGCCGTCGCGCAGGTTCTGGTCGCCGCGTGGCGGGACTTCCGCGTCGGGCCCGATCTCGCCGCCGCGCTCGCGACCGGCGGCGTCGACGGCACCTTGCGCCGGCGGTTCAACGTCGACCACCTGCGCGGCCGCATCCGCGCCAAGACCGGCACGCTCGCGCAGGTCAGCTCGCTCGCCGGCTACGCCGGCACCGACAGCGGCCACCCGCTCGCGTTCGTGGTCGTCGTCAACGCCATGGCGCCGCAGGCGCGCGGCGAGGCCCGCGCGCTCCAGGACGCGATCGCCGCGCTCTGCGTCGCCTACACCGCGCCCTGATCGCGCGATCTATGGTACGCCTCCTCTCCACACGAGGAGACACGCCATGGCTGATCTGAAGGGAAGCAAGACGCACGCAAATCTCAAGGACGCGTTCGCCGGCGAGTCGCAGGCGAACCGCCGCTATCTCTACTTCGCCAAGATCGCCGACGTCGAGGGACAGCCCGACATCGCCGGCCTCTTCCGTGACACCGCCGAGGGCGAGACCGGTCACGCGCACGGCCACCTCGACTACCTGAAGAAGGTCGGCGACCCCGCGACCGGCGAGCCGCTGGGCGACACCACGCTCAACCTGAAGGCGTCGATCGCCGGCGAGACCTACGAGTACACGCAGATGTACCCGAGCTTCGCCCGCACCGCGCGCGAGGAAGGCTTCGAGGACATCGCCGAGTGGTTCGAGACCCTGGCGCGCGCCGAGCGTTCGCACGCCGGCCGCTTCCAGAAGGGCCTCGACTCGTTGAAGTGACAGCCTCCCTGCGACTCGCTCCGCTCGCTCAGGGCGAACGGAGCGCGGTCGCGAGGTGCGGCGCGATGACGGCGTGGAGCTGGATCGGCGGCTTGTAGGTCGCGACCAGCCCCGCCATCGTCCCGAGCACGCGCCCGAGGAGGACGAACGAGGGCGGGATGGTGATGCCGGCGTCCTTGGCGACGCGCATCATCGTCGCGACCAGCTCGCGCCCCTGGCGCTCCCAGTCGATCTCGCTGGCGAGCTCGCCGGGCTTCATCGCCTGCGTGATCGCGTGGGCGATGATCGCGAGCGCCGTCGGCTCGCCGCCGAACCCGAGCGCGGCCAGCTCGGCGAGCGCGGTCTTCTCGTCGCGCATCGCCAGCGCCGCGAGGAGCCGCGCGTAGCCACGCTTCTCCTCGGGCGTGAGCCGCAGCGTGCAGCCGAAGTCGAGCACCGCGATGCGGCCGTCCGGCGTGACGAGGAAGTTGCCGGGGTGCGGATCGGCGTGGATGTGCCCGGTGCGGAACACCTGGCGCGCGAGGCCGTCGCAGAGCGCGGTGACGATGCGCGCGCGCTCGGCGGGCGCGGCGGCGTCGAGCGCGTCGATGAGGCGCGCGCCCTCGACGAACGCGGTGGTGAGGACGCGCGGCGTCGAGTGGGAGGCGATGACCGGCGGCGCGAAGAGCGCGGTGCCCGTGGCCTCCCCCGCGAACGCGGTCCCGGCGACCGCCTCGGCGGCGTAGTCGAGCTCGGTGACGAGCGCGCGCTCGAGCTCGTCGGCGATCGTGCGCAGGTCCATCGGCAGGACGTCGCCGAGGACGCCGGCGAGGATGCGGAGCGCCGCGATGTCGGACGCGATCACCTCGTCGATGCCGGGGATCTGGACCTTCACGGCGACGACCGTGCCGTCGTGCAACGTCGCGCGGTGCACCTGCGCGAGCGACGCGGCGGCGACCGGCTCGCTGTCGAACGTGGCGAACGCGTCGAGCACGGTCTGCCCGAGCTCCTCCTCGATGCGGGCGACGATGGCGGCGCTGTCGACCGGCGGCACGCGGTCCTGGAGCGAGCTGAGCTCGCTCGCCCACGCGGCGCCGACGAGGTCGGGCCGCGACGAGACGATCTGCCCGAGCTTGAGGACGCCGCCGCGCAGCTCGACGCACAGCTCGCGCACGCGCGCGGCGAGCGCGCGGTGATCGTCGTCGGTGAGCGTCTCGCGCCCGGCGGCGAGCCCGCGCATGCGCAGGAGCCGTGCGTGCGCGACGACGCCGAGGCCGGCGG
>JAIOII010000138.1 GCA_019912685.1 Kofleriaceae bacterium | reverse complement strand
CCGGCCGGCGCGTCGGGGCCACCGAGCGCGCGCTCCCGGTGCTTCGCGGCGACGGCGTCGATGTCGACGACCTTGCGCCGGGCCAGGTACGGATGCTCCTTGCTCGACAGCGCCGGCCGCACGACGCCGATCGCGCTCGTCGCGTGCACGGGCGCGTCGCCGCGCGCCACCGCCTGCGCCGCCTCGATCGCTCGCCGCCGCTCGCGGCTCGCGAGATCGCCGTTCCGGTGGCGCACGAACGCCGTGAACAGGACGAGCCACAGGACGACCGCCGCCACGCCGGCGTCGCGCAGGGCGGAGCGCACCGGCGGCCGGGGAGGAGGCGTCGTGGTCATCTCGGCGGTCACGGTACCAGCGCCCGGTTCCTACTTCGCCTCGTAACCGCGGATCTCGCCCGCGGCGCGGTCGAGCGCGTCGGCCGGACGGCTCGCGCCCGAGACCACGCTCCCCAGCGCGTTCTTGTACGGCGTCCACACCGCGCGCATGAGCGGCACGGCCGGCATCGGCACGGTGCTCTCGAGCTGGCGGCGGAACGCGCCGAGCACGGGA
Source organism: Kofleriaceae bacterium (assembly GCA_019912685.1). GTDB lineage: Bacteria > Myxococcota_A > Polyangia > Haliangiales > Haliangiaceae > UBA2376. The sequence goes on along the minus strand of JAIOII010000138.1, from coordinate 3,201 downwards.
TCCTTCGCGAGCGCGCCGCTCGCGTACGCCGCGGTGTTGGGCACGACCTGGCGCGCCTGCTCGGCGCGCAGGGCCGCCGACGCGTCGCCGGCGAGCTCCATCATCACCGCGATCGCCGCCTCCTTGTCGCGCGCGCGCGTCGACATCAGCACGCCCTCGGCGCCGAGGAACGGCGCCGCCGGCTTGCCGGTCGCCGAGACCACCGGCAAGGTCGTCACGGTCCAGGGCACGCCCGCCGCGATGTCGCCCTGGAACCACGGGCCCGACATCGCCATCGCCGCCTTGCCCTCGTTGAAGAGCGTCGCGGTGAGGGCGACGTCGGCGTCGCGGGGCACGACCTCGCGCACGACGAGCTCGCGCGCGAACGCCGCCGCCGCGACCGCCGCGGGCGTCGCGATCACCGCGTTGCCGTCGGCGTCGAGCGTCGCGCCGCCGAAGCCGTGGAGCCACGGCGCGTGGCCGTAGAGATCGTCGGCGGGGTAGGCGAGGGGGAAGACGCCGCGCGCCCGCAGGTCGGCCGCCATCGCGACGAGCTCGTCGGTGGTGCGCGGCGGCGCCGTCACCAGGTCGGTGCGCACGTAGAGGGCGAGCGACTTCACCGCGAGGGGCAAGCCCCAGAGCGAGCCGCGATACGCCATCGCCGGCAGGGCGCCGTCCCAGCGGTCGGCGATGCTCTCGTCGACCCAGAACTCGATCGGCTCGACGAGACCCGACGCCACCCAGTCGCCGATGCGGTCGTGCGAGTAGATGAAGAGGTCGGGGCCGTTGCCGTTGGGGATGGCGCTCGTGATCTTGTCGGCGAACGCGTCGTACGGGACCGCGACCGTGTGCAGCGTGCGATCGGGGTGGGCCTCGTTCCAGCGCGCGGCGACCTCCTCGAGCGCGGCGCGCTCGGCGCCGCCGTACGCGTGCCACAGCGTGACCGCGTCGTCGCCGCCGCGACGATGCTCCCCCCGGATCCGGTCATGATGCCAGCCGATGCTCCGAGCGCGCGTCGAAGTAGTGCATCGCCTCCGGGTCGAGCCACAGGGTGACGTTGTCGCCGGGGCGGCCGGGCGTGCGCGCGTCGGCGCGCACGGTGACCTCGCCGGCCTGCGACGCGACGTGCAGGACGACCTCGGCGCCGAGCACCTCGCGCAGCTGCACCGCGCCGGGCAGCGGCACGCGATCGGCGCGACGATCGAGACCGATGTCCTCGGGCCGGATGCCGATGACGACGTCGTGGCGCCCGTCGGGGCGGCGGACGACGTCGCCGGGGAGGAAGTTCATGCCCGGCGTGCCGAAGAAGCCGGCGACGAAGCGGTTCGCGGGGCGCTGGTAGATCTCGAGCGGCGAGCCGACCTGCTGCAGCGTGCCGTCCTTCAGGACGACGATGCGGTCGGCGAGCGTCATCGCCTCGATCTGATCGTGCGTGACGTAGAGCGACGTCGTGTTCGACTCGCGGTGGATGCGCGCGATCTCGCGCCGCATGTCCGCGCGCAGCTTCGCGTCGAGGTTCGACAGCGGCTCGTCGAACAGGAAGACCTTGGGGTGGCGCACGACGGCGCGGCCGATCGCGACGCGCTGGCGCTGGCCACCCGACAGCGCCTTGGGACGGCGGTCGAGGTACGCGTCGATCGCGAGGCTCCGCGCCACCTCCTCGACGCGCGCCTTGATCTCGGCCTCGGGCAGCTTCCGGATGCGGAGCGCGAAGGCGAGGTTCTCGAACACGCTCATGTGCGGGTAGAGCGCGTAGCTCTGGAACACCATCGCGATGTCGCGCTGCGCCGGCGGCATCGCCGTGACGTCGCGGCCGTCGATCATCACGTGGCCCTCGGTCGGGTCCTCGAGGCCGGCGACGATGCGGAGCGTCGTCGACTTCCCGCAGCCGGACGGGCCGACCAGCACCACCATCTCTCCGGACGCGAATGTCAGATCGAGCCGGTCGACGGCGGGACGCGCGGCGCGCGCGCCTTCGTAGACCTTTCGGATGCCGCTCAGCCGGACTTCGCACATGTTCGTCGACCCTGATAGCAACCGCCTTGCCAGGCGCGGAACTGCCACGATTCTCGCTGCTTGGCTCCGGCGAGGCGTCCTCGTTCGTTGCCAACCGCAACGAGCGCCACGCGAGACGATGCGTCGATCACCTCGAGCCGGCCGGCACGCCCCCTGACGAATTCCTGAGGGTTAGCGGACGCGCGCTCCGGTCCTTCCGCGCAGTTGCACGCGCGGGATCCGCGCGCGACGAGCGGCACACGCGTTGCTGATGGCGAGACGTCATGCGCATGCGCCGACCCGTCGCCACCGCCGCCACGCTCCTGTCGCTCGGCTCCGTCCCGGCGCTCGCCGTCGCCCAGCCGGCCGCCGTCGCGCCGACGGCCGTGCCGGTGTCGTCGGTTCCCGCCTACGCAGGTCCCGGCGCCGTGCCGGTGTCGCCGGTCGTCGCACAGCCGGTCGAGCCAACGGCGCCCGAGCTCACCGGCATCGCGCGCCGCGAGAAGGAGGACCCGGGCTCCGACCGCGCGTACCTCGCGCGCACCGCGCTGGTCGCCCCGAAGGGCACGGTGACGATCCAGGCCCGCGCGCCGCTCGCGCCGGGCGCGCTCGGCGGCATCAGCGCGTCGATGGGGCGGGTGGAGATCGGCGTCAGCACCGTGCTCATCGCCGAGGAGGAAGGCGGCGCGTTCGGCTTCAACGCCAAGGTCCAGCTCCTGAAGGGCCGGCGCACGGCGCTGGCGGTCACGCTCGACACGCTGTCGCCGCCCGACGAGGACGAGACGCTCTACGCGCCGTCGCTCGTCGCCAGCTTCTGCGCGGACGGCGACGCGTGCAACACGCTCCTCTCCGCGCACCTCACGATGTTCGCGCTCGACGGCGAGGAGGAAGCGCCGGTGTTCGCCGGCGTCTCGTTCGCGAAGGGGCGCCGCGGCAAGCTGGTCGGCGAGCTCCACATCACCGATAACGAGCAGGAGAGCATCTTCGCCGGCTACCTCGGCGGCCGCTGGGGCGGCGCGAAGCTCGCGTTCGACGCCGGGATCGGCTTCGCCGGCGTGCTCGAGGACGACTCCTCGTCCGGCTGCATCGACTACTGCTACGAGGACGACGACCCCGAGGTCATCCCGTATCCGTTCGTAGGCCTGTCGGCTCGCTTGTAGGATTGCACCCGCCGGGCGGGTGGGGTACGACGAGAGACCAACATGGCCCGTCGCGCCAAGCCCGCCC
>JAIOII010001390.1 GCA_019912685.1 Kofleriaceae bacterium | reverse complement strand
GCGACGCCGGGGACGGGGCGGATCGCGTAGCAGTGCATGACGATCGTCGGCTCGTACTGCGCGAGCAGCGGATCCGGGCCCCACTTGTTGTGGCCCGCGCGATCCTTGCCGCGCGGCACCTCGTGCGCGATGCGCGACGACACCAGCCCGAACACGTCGATGCCGGGCAGGCGCGAGTGCCACGGCATCGCGCCGACGCCGCCGTAGATCGCGAAGTCGTCGGGGCGCACGCACGGGCGCAGGCGCTTGCCGATGAGCGCGCGATCGTGGGCGTAGACGCGCAGGTACGCCGGCGTGTCGATGCCGCGGTCGTTCTTGAAGTTGCCGAACTTCAGGCTCTTCGTGGTGAGCGCGTACTGGTGCGCGAAGAAGCCGGCCACGAGCGCCCCGGCGAGGAAGACGCGCGCGTTCGCCGTCACGGGCGGGCCGAGGCGGGCGGCGAGGTGCGCGAGGTGATCGACGCCGAGGGTGACGACGATCGCCGCGAGCACGAAGAGCGGCATGATGAAGCGGTGTAGCCCCATGAAGTCGCCGCCGACGCTCATCGCGTAGTAGAGGTAGACGGCGGTGACGACGGCGGCGAGCGTGCCGAAGGCGAGGCGCACGCTGCGCGGCCGCCCGACGAGGCCGAGGAGCGCGAGCGGGCTGACCCACACGAGCCCGGTCTGCTGGAACCAGCGACCGACGTAGTGCCGGCCGTGCGCGAACATCTTGGCGTCGTAGCCCTCGTTGCCGCGGAACCCGGGCGGATCGGTGGCCTTCACGTAGTACGTGTTGGGGAACGGCCAGCCGTAGTACCACCAGCGCCACGCGAACCACGGCGCCCACAGGCCGACGAACCAGGCGGCGGCGAGGAGCTCGTCCTTGCGCGGCTTCCACCGCCGCTCGACGAGGAGGTTGCGCGCGAGGCGATGCGCGCCGAAGAGCGCGACGAGGAGCGGCCCCTCCGGCCGCGTCATCGAGGCGAGCGCGAGGAAGATGCCGACCCGGCGGAACGCGCGCGGCTGCTCGTCGGCGGCGGTGTACGCGTCGAGCGCGGCGGCCACGAGGAACGTGTAGAGCTGGGTCTCGAGGCCGCCCGACGACCAGCACGCGAACCCCGCCGACGCGGCGAGGAGGAACGCGGGCACGGCGGCGAGCGGATGGCCGCGCCCGAGGATGCGCTCGGTGATGCGGAAGCTCATCCACAGGCTGCCGAGGCCGAAGCCGATGCCGAGCGCGATCGACGCCGGCTCCGCCGGGACGCCGGCGACCAGGAGGACGCCGATGAGAAACGTCCAGAGGAAGTTGGTGTAGCCCTCGACCGGCGGCTGCCCCGGGTTGAAGACGAGCTCCCCGTGCTCGGCGAGGTTGCGCGAGAAGACGAACGAGATGAACGCGTCGTCGGTGACGAAGTCGTACTGGAGGGCGTGCCAGACGAGGAGCACGCCGGCCATGGCGAGCGGAGCCCAGCGCACGACCTGGCGCTGCCGTGAGAGTGACTCGGACGGAGACAACGGGCGCAAGATAGCCCGTTCGCCCGGAGCGAGCGAAGCGAGTCGAAGGGCGAACACCGTGCCCGTGCCCGTGCCCGTGCCCGTGCCCGATCTCTGGTAGCTTTCGTCGCTGATGTCCTCGCCTGAGCCGACGGATGGCTCCGTTGACCCGGAGTCGGGCACGGGCACGGGCACGGGCACGGGCACGGGGGAGAGCGCGGGCCGGGCGGCAGTGCCCTTCACGCAGCTGCTGGTGGCGGGCGCGATCGCTGGTGCCGTCGCGGGGGCTGCCACCGCAGTGCTCGACGGCCTCTGGACCTGGAGCAACCTCTCGCAGTTCCTGCCCGGGCTCCTCGGCAAGCTGCGGGTGCTCGTCTACCTGGCGGCGAGCCACGCGCTCGCCGGCATGCTCGCCGGCGTCGCCGGCGCCGCGGTCGCCGGCTTCTACCTGCGCGTCACCCGGCTCGGCGAC
>JAIOII010001389.1 GCA_019912685.1 Kofleriaceae bacterium | reverse complement strand
GCTCCGGCCGGAGCGGCGGGGGAGGCGGCGTGAGCGGCGCGGACTTCTTGCAGCCGACGACGGCGAGCGACAGCAACGAGGCGAGCACGGCCAGGCGAACGGAGCGTCGAACGATGCGCATCTGGTCTTTCACTCTCACTTGCACGCTCACTTGCCGAGCGACTCGAGCATTTCCTTCTCGAACAGCTTGAGCGTGCTGTCTTCCTGCGCCGTGTCGATCATGCGCTTCGCCTCGGCCTGGAAGTCGGGGTACTTCTCGAGCGCGGCGAGGCGCTTGAGCAGCGCCTTCGAGCACTCCTTGCGCCGAGCGCGGGCGTAGGCGACGGCGAGGTTGTACGTCGCGCGCGGGCTGTACGGCGCGTCGTCGAGGACGCGGCGGAGCACGTTGATCGCCTGCTTGACGTTGCCGGCCTTCTGCTCGTCGGTGATCGACGGGTCGGTCGCCTGCTCGAGCAGCGCGACGCCCTGATCGATCTGCGGGCGCACGCGCCCCTCGTTCTTCTTGTGCTTGGCGATCATGCCGGCCGGCTCCTCCTGGAAGCTGGCCTTGCATTCGGTCACCCACTGGATCTCGGGCGCGCCGGTCGGCGCCTCGTCCGGCATCTTCTCGGTCTTGGGCCGCTTCACCTTCTCCGGCTTGCCGGAGTAGAGACCCGAGCACCCGGTTGCGGCGGCCACCCCCAGGCACGCCGCGAGCGCGATGAAAGTCCTCATGCGCAGTCGAGGGTAAACCCCGACGCGCAGCCGGTCAAACCGGCCGGGCGCCTAGTACCACCACGCTCACGCGCGCAGGCGCTGGAAGATCGGACGCGCGAAGGGCACGACCGCTGCCGCCAGGAGCACGGCCGCGAGCACACCCTCGACCGACGCCGGACCCGGTGCGACCGCGAGCTGCGCGGTGGTCGCCACCGAGGCGCCGCCGAGCGCGAGGAGGCCCCACGTGCGCGCGCGCAGGAGGCCGACCACGCCGGCGCCCGCCAGGACGAGCGGCAGCATCATCGCCGCATCGGCCGGCCGCGGCAGGAACAGGTAGAGCAGGAGCCACGGCAAGCTCATGCCGACGCGCGTCACCGACTTGCCCAGCCGCTCGACGCCGTTCTCGTCGAGGTGGAAGCGGCGGCGCCAGTCCTCGCGGCCGTCGAACGCGATCGCCATGCTCTCGCCGGCGAGGAGGAGCGCGACGGCGGCGTTGGAGCCGGCCCACACGAGCAGGAAGTTCTCGAGGCCGAGCTGCCACATCATGAGGACGCCGACCACGATGCCCCAGTAGCCGAGGCCGCGTGCGTACCAGCGCCCCCAGAACCAGCCGAAGACGAGCCCGAGGACGCCGACGCCGTAGAGCGCGGCGATCGCCCAGAGCGCCTTGGACACGACGGGAGGCGCGTAGCTCGCGTACGTGCCGAAGAACCAGACGTAGAAGGCGAGCACGGCCACCGCAGCGGCACGGCGCACGAACGACAGGGTCGGCATACCCGAAAGTATAGTCTACGCGCCGGGTCCGACCAGCTGGTTCTTCTGGACGATCAGCCGGAAGCGCTTGTAGCCCGCTTCCTTCTGCTTGGCCGAGAACATCACCGAGAGGAGGAGGCCGTAGGGCGTCGACCGGTCGGCGATGATCATGAGCTCGGGGATCGGCGGGACGGGCTTGCCGTCCTTCTGGAGCGCGGCGTCGTGCTCGCGGCGCAGGTTGCCGAGGAAGCTCGACAGGCGCGGGATCTTGCGGCCGTCGGCGCCGCCTTCCTTCTGCGAGGCGTCGACGTCGCCGTTGCGCACCGCGACGATCTCCTCGCCCTCGACGACGATCGCCGTCTTGGTGATGACGAGGGTCGACGCGGCCTCCGGCATCGGCTGCTCGGCCACCGACGACGGCAGGACGACGGTGCCGGCGACCATGGAGGTCGCGCTCGCCGCCGCCTGCGAGATGAAGGCGACGAGCAAGATCGTCATCATGTCCATCATCGGCATGATGTTGAGGTGGCGGATCTCCTCGCCCTCGGGGACGCGGCCGACCGCCTTGCGGATGATCCCGCGCGCCTCTCGGGTCGTGAAGCTCACCGGAACCCTCCCGAGAACACCACGTCCGAGAACAGCGCGTGCTTGTTCGGGTCGTAGGGCGTGCGCTCCGTGTCGTAGAGCCGCGCGTCGTCATCGACGGGGTTCGGGTTCGCCTTGAGCTTCTCGTCGGCGGTCGGCAGGTAGCAGGTCGCGACCTCCTTGCCGAAGTCGGGCATCTTGCAGCGCATCGCGCCGATCACCGAGATCAGCGTGCCGTACGGGACGGTCGGGTCGGCCATGAGCACGGCCTGATACGTCTCCGGCTTGCGCATCTGGTTCGCGAACCGGCGGCTGGCGATCTCGACGAGCGCGGTGTTGAGCGTGCGGTAGTCGAAGACCGGCGTGACGTCCGCCGTCGGATCCTCGACGCACACCTGCTTGACGCACTTGTTGGTCTCGCACTGGTACGCGCCGTCGCACGGGTCGCCGGGACGTCCGGTCTTCGAGAGCTCGAGGCGCGGCGCCTTGAGCGAGCCCTCGAGCCCCGAGATCGAGAACAGGAGCAGCTTCTCCTTCGTCACCGCCACCGCGATGCCGAGCGGCTGCTCGTTGGGCGGCTGCGCCGGGTTGTTGACCTGGTCGGGCGGCGGCGCGCCCTGGTCCGGCAGCTGCGTGTTGATCTGGCCGAAGATGATGTTGGCCGAGACCGAGGCGAGCAGGAACAGCATCAGGTTCGTGACGATGTCGAGGTAGGGGATGAGGTTGAGCTCACCGCCCTCGATCTCCATCTGCTCGATGTCTTCCTCGCGGCGTTTGACCGCGCGGCGAGCCTTGTTGCGAACCTGATGCGCGCTGAGCATGAAGGCGTCGTTCGATCGTTGCGTTCAGGCGTTGCCGTCAGTCGTTGCGATCCAACCCGGGTGCCGCTCCCGCGCCGCGGCCCTGCGCCGCGCCGGCGGCGCCCTCGGCGAGCAGGTTCTCGAAGCGGAGCGAGAAGGCCTCGAGATCCGAGATCACCTTCTTCATCGCCGCCGAGAGGAGGAGGTGCGCGACCATGCACACGAGCGCGATCGAGAGACCGTACGCCGTGTTGTACATGGCCTCGGCGATACCCTCGGAGAGCTTCTCTTCCTTCTCCGCCGGGTTGGCCTCGCCGAGCGAGGCGAACGTCCGGATGAGACCGGTGATGGTGCCGAGGAGGCCGGTCAGGGTCGTGATGTTCGCCATCGACCAGAGCGCGCCGATGCGGGTCTTCACCTCGGGCATCGCGTCGGTCAGGGTCTCTTCCATCGCCTGGGCGACGGCCGCCTCACCGCGGTGGAGCCGGTTGAGGCCCGCCTTGGCGACCCGCGCGACCGGCGCGGAGGTGGCGTCGCAGAGCTTCTTCGCGCGGTCGACGTTGTTCGCCGCGAGGAGACGCTTGATCTGCTCCAGGAAGGCCTTGGCGTTCAGGTGGCCACGGCCCAGGAAGTACATCGCACGCTCGACGATCAGGGCGATCACGACGGCGAGGAAGAACGTGTTGACGATGAAGAACGGCCCGCCCTTCGAGAAGACTTCGCTTAGCCAATCCATGGGTCCGTCGGCCTCCGCGGCGTTTGATCTTGGTTGTACCGATGAGCGCGCGCCGGGGTCAAGCCAACGCGGGCGGATACCACTGCTATCTAGAGAGCTTATGCGCGCGCGCGCGCGTTATCGCTCAGTGAGGTGCTCGGTTGACGGTTGCATCGACGCCGGCGTCGATGGTCGCCATGTCTGTAGCACCTGCCTGGATCCAGCGCCCGACCGCGTCGAGCTTCTCCTGGCAGAGCTTGGGGTTGTTGTACGGCATCGTCCCGACCTCGGGATCGAGCGGGCCGGTGTACGCGCCCAGGATGATCATCATGTAGCTGTTCGCCGGATCGCCGGGCAGGATGCGCTTGAACTGCGGGAACAGGTCCGAGTCGACGTTCACCGTCTGCGGGATCACCTGACCCTCTTCGAGCGAGAGCCCGCCGGCCTCGAGCGCCGCGCCCTTGTGGCACGAGACGAAGGCCGAGCAGCTCGGCGTGAAGACCTTCTCCTGCAGCCACGCGAGATCGCTGTGCATGGTCGCTTCCATGCACGACGCCGAGATCGCGTCCGGCTGCATGCCGTCGCCGTCGTCGTCGCCGCTGCAGGCCATCGAGAGGACGCCGAGGGTGAGGAGCGACGTGAAACGAATCGACCGCGACATCGAGCGCGACCGTATCACGGAGGTGGAGGCGGAGGCGCTGGCACCAGATCGCCGAAGTGCGGTAGCGCACCCGTCGCGCCGAACCGCGCGGGGAGCGTGCCGCGGACGAAGGGCACCCACGCGGCGTAGGGCGACGGCCCCGACGGGTTGCCGCTCCACTCGTCGGCGCGTGCGAACGTCACGCCGGGCGGCACCGGGAAGTCGCGCGGTGGTGTGGGCGGATGCGCGACTTTCATGAAGTCGAGCCAGATCGGCACGGCGGCGCCGCCGCCGGTGATCTTGTCGCCGATCGGCTGCGAGTTGTCGCGTCCGATCCACACGCCGCACAGGAGGTCCGGGGTGAAGCCGATGAACCAGACGTCCTTGAAGCTCGCCGACGTGCCGGTCTTGCCGGCGGCGGGGCGGCCGAGCTCGCCGGCGCGGCGCGCGGTGCCGCGGGTGACGACGCCCTTCAACATGTCGACGAGGACGTAGGTGACGTCCGGCGGCAGCACCTGCGGCCCGGGCGCGGCGGTGCGGTGGTCGACGAGCACGGTGCCGGCGCCGTCGGCGACGAGATCGTAGAAGCGCGCCTCGACGCGGCGGCCGCCGGCGGCGATGCCGGCGTACGCGGTCGCGAGCTCGAGGAGCGTCAGGTCGGGCGTGCCGAGGCTGACCGAGATGTGGCGCGGGATCTTCGACTCGATGCCGAAGCCGCGCAGCACCTCGATCACGCGATCGAGCCCGACGTCGACCGTGAGCTGCACCGAGATCGTGTTGAGGCTCTTGGCCAGCGCGGTGCGCAGCGTGACCGAGCCGGTGTACTTGCCGTCGTAGTTCGACGGCGACCAGATGCCGACCGCGGTCGGCACGTAGACCGGGCCGTCGTAGACGCGATCGACCGGCGTGTAGCCGGCGGCGAGCGCGGCGCCGTAGATGAAGGGCTTGATCGCCGAGCCGACCTGGCGCCTGGCCTGCGAGGCGCGATCGAACTGGCTCGCCTGCCAGTCGTAGCCGCCGACGAGCGCGCGCACGCGGCCGGTCGACGGCTCGATCGCGACCAGCGCGCCCTGGATCGCGGGCGGCTGCGCGAGGGCGGCGGACGTGCCGTCGGACGCGAGGCGGACGGGGATGAGGTCGCCGACGGCGAGGGCCTTGCCGTCCTCGCTCTTCCAGCGGCGGAGCTCGTCGGCGTCCTTGTCGGCGAGCGGCGCCTCGGCCGGGCCGACGTCGATCCGGATGGCGCCGCGGCGCGGCAGCTCGGTGATCATCCCCGCGTAGGTGGTCTCGGGGTCGACGCGCTCGCTCGTCGGCGCCTCGCCGATCACGGTGCCGCTGCGATACGGGTGCGCGGGACCGGCGGCGAAGGCCTCGCGCGCGTCGCGCGCGATGGCGCCGATCGGGCCGTGGAAGCCGAGCCGCCGGTCGAGCTCCTCGAGGCCCTTCTTCAGCGCGGCCTCGGCGGCGGCCTGCATGCGCGTGTCGAGCGTCGCGTAGAAGCGCAGGCCGCCGTGGAAGAGGGTGTCGACGCCGAGGCTCTTCTGCGCGGTCTGGCGGATGCGCTCGACGAAGTAGGGCGCGGCGAGGTGGTTGAGCGGCTGATCGCCCAGGATCGCGATCGGCTCGGCCTCGGCGGCGGCGCGCTCGGTGTCGTTGATGTAGCCGTCCTCGCGCATGCGGCGGAGCACGCGCAGCTGCTCGCGGCGCGCGAGGTGGAAGTTGCGGTGCGGGGCGTAGTCCGACGGCGCGGGGACGACGCCGGCGAGGAGCGCGGCCTCGGCGAGGGTGAGGTTCTCGACGTTCTTGCCGAAGTAGACCTCGGCGCCGGCCTGGACGCCGTACGCGTTGTTGCCGAGGAAGATCTGGTTCAGGTAGATCGAGAGGATCTCGGGCTTCGACAGCTCGCGCTCGAAGCGCACGGCGAGCACGAGCTCCTTGAGCTTGCGCTCGTAGCTGCGCTCGTTGCCGACGATGAGCATCTTGATCACCTGCTGGGTGATCGTCGAGGCGCCTTCCTTGGTCTTGCCCGAGAGGAAGTTCTTGTAGGCGGCGCGGCCGATGCCGACGAGGTCGAAGCCGGGGTGCTCCCAGAAGCGGCCGTCCTCGGCGGCGACGAACGCCGCGAGCACGTGCGGCGGCATGCGATCGAGGGGGACGACCTGCCGGTTCTCGATGAAGAACGCGCCGATCTCCTCGCCGTCGGACGAGATGACGAGGCTCTTGCGGTTGGGGCGGTAGTCGAAGGCGGTGGTGAGGTCCTCGGGCAGCGTCTCGTTGATGCTGGCGACCGCGAGGTACGCGAAGGCGGCGCCGGCGGAGAGCCCGTAGACGAGGAGCAGCGCGAGGATGCGCAGGATCGAGAAGGCCTTGATACGCCTCCGCCGCCGCCTGCGCTCGACGGGCGGCTTGGCGTCCGTCGGTTCGCCTGGCACGATGAAGATGATGGACCTGCGGACCCCGTCGAGCAACCGGGCGTGGTTGGTCGGCGCGTTCGCGGCGCTCGCGGTCGCGGCGCGGCCGGATGGGGCGGCGGGGCAGGCGGACATCGACGAGCCGATCGCCGGGCCGATCGATCCGGCGGCGCAGCATGCGAAGCCGCGCGAGGTGTCGACCGGCGCGGCGTTGCCGGACATCCCGCCGACGTTGCCCGACGGCCTCGCGGTGATGGCGTTCGAGAACAACTCCGGCGTCCGCGCGCTCGACTGGGTCGTCGCCGGGATCCCGCTCGTCATCGGCGAGAGGTACGAGCACGTCCTCGGCTTCCGGCCGACGTGGGGCCCGCTCGTCGTGCCCGAGGGCGCGCCGGTGATCGGCGCCGAGGACTCGGTGGCGGCGTTCGCCGCGGCGCGCGGCGCGCGCTGGGTCGTGACCGGCTGGGTGCAGCGGCCGGCGTGGCAGCTGCGGGTGAAGACCACGTTGTGGAAGGTCGACGGCGGCAAGGCGACGACGGCGGCGGAGTACGACGCGGTCGGCGGCATGAACGACGCCTACCAGCTCCTCGGCGACACGCTGGTCGCGCTCGCGACCCAGGCCGGGTGGGCGCTGCCCGAGGGCGCCGAGGCGCGGCTGCGCGCGCCCCCGAGCAAGGACTTCTACGCGTTCACGCTGGTCGGGCGCGGGCTCGGCCGCTGGCTCGGCGCGGTGACGATCGCGGCGGTCGCGGATCCCGACGGGCGGGTGCCGTCGCCGCGCGATCCGGCGACGGGCGCCCTCCTGCCGGCGGTGAAGGACGCGGTGACGCGCGACCTGACCAAGGCGATGTTCATCGAGCCGACGATGGTCGAGGCGCAGCGCCTCGCCGGCGAGCTGTGGTCGGCGGATCCCGAGCCGAAGGTCGCGGCGCGGGCCGCGGGCAAGTTCTCCTACGCGGTGGATATCCGCGGCGACTACGTGCCGGCCCTGCGCGCGGCGGCCGAGCACGCGCGGGCGGCGGGCAAGCGCGACCTCGCGCTCGACCTGTACACGCGGCTCGTGCGCCAGCGGCCGTGGGACCTGGACGCGCGCATCGGCGTCGGCGATGCGGCGTGGCAGACCGGCGACGCCGACCTGGCGCTGCGCGAGCTCGGGCGCGTGATCGATCGCCGGCCCGACGACCTGAAGGCGCGGCGGCTGCTCGCGCTCATCCGCGGCGCGCGCGGCGACGTCGCCG
>JAIOII010001388.1 GCA_019912685.1 Kofleriaceae bacterium | reverse complement strand
CGCATGGACAGCCATGCGTGCCGCGTCGCCCGCGGCGTGCTTGCTGGACGGATTGCCCCAGTTTTCGCGCAGGCAGTGCAGCATCGCCTGCACGCAGTCCTCGGCCGGCGGCGCCGTCCACGGCTCGCTCGCGTGCGGCGTCGGATCGGTCGTCGGATCGCGCAGATCGCTCACCGGCTGCGTCGTGAACGAGAACGCGAACGGCGCGTCGTACGCGAAGCCGTCGACGGTCGCGACGCCGGCCGCGACCTCGATCGTGATCGTCTCGTTCAGCGCCCAGTCCTCGGTCGGCCGGATCGCGACGGCGTTCGCCTCGCTGTAGAACGGCCGCGCCGTGAAGCCGTACGTCTTGCCGGTCGAGTCGGTGATGCGGATCTTGTCGGCGACGCCGGCGGCGATGCCGCGCCCGAACACGACCACCGCCTGCGCCTCGACCCTCGTGTGATCGGTCGGGTGGCCGTCGGAGCCGGCGGGCGGATAGGTCGCGATGATCTGGTTCTCGGGCCCGTCGACGCCGTGCAGGCGGTCCCACAGGGTCAGCCAGTACGCGGCGACGATCTCGCCCTCGCACGGCGGCGATCCGGGCTCGTGCGGATCCATGAGGTGCGCCGACGCCCACGGGTACTGCGTGCGGTAGCGCATCACCGCCGCGGGGTCGCGCCCGTTCACCGCGCCGTACGCGAGCACGATGGTGTGCATCGCGCTCTGCGCGTTCAAGAGCGTGTCCGCGTCGACCGCGACGCCGAGCTCCGCGAACAGCGCGGGCAGGTCCGCGTCGGGCAGCCACAGCTCGGTGCCGCGGTAGTCGACGCCGGTCGCGTCGACGAGCATGACGTCGGTCGCGGTGTCGAAGCTGCCGAGCAGCTCGTCGGACCAGTTGGCGGCGTCGTAGCCGCGGGCGGCCTCCATGAACATCGAATCGAAGACCTGGTCGGCCATGCCGTGCGACGCGACGCCCATCAGGAACGCGACGTACGGCCGCGCCTCGCCGCGCGCGTACGGCTCGGGCAGGTGGTCCTGCATCCAGCGCAGGAGCACCGCGTGGAACGGGCCCCAGTGCGCGGTCTCGCCGAACGGGCTGTCGACGGCGTAGCCGCCGTCGGGGAAGATGCTGCCGTTCACGATCATCGGCGCGAGCGCGGGATCCGACAGGAGGCGCTTGAGCTCGCCGTCGGGCAGGTGCTCGATCGCGTGGAACGAGATCCACGTGTGCGTGTTGACGCCGTTGGCGCGCGCGTCGCGCACGCTGCCCAGCACCGCGACCACCACGAACGCCGCCGCCACCAGAGAAGTCCGCCGCATGGGCACGCATTCTACACGCGGTCAGGCAGCGTCCGCGCCCGGAGTGAAACATGTTCTACTCGCGATCGGGGTGCGCGGTCTCCGGATCGGGGAGCCGAGACCCCAGTGATTTCGCATATTTTTTCGTGACCCGACGTGAGGGGGCGCCTCCTCCATCGAGGTATGAGCCAGTACTCCCGCCGGTCGCTCCTCCAGCATCTCGGGCTCGGCGCCGCCGCGTTCGCGCTCCATCGCGTCGCGCCGCGGATGCGCGAGGCGCGCGCCGCCGAGAGCGGGCCGCCGAAGCGCCTCATCCTGTGGCCGTCGATGAACGGCGCGGCGCCGCAGCACTTCTGGCCCAGCCCCGGCAACCTCGCGGCGCTGTCGCTCGTGCTCGAGCCGCTGCGCGCGTGGTCGTCGAAGATGACGTTCGTCCGCGGCCTCGACATCGAGGGCTCGTACAACCACTTCGCGGTGCGCAGCATGTTCACCGGCGCGCCGGTCACCGACTACCTGTCGCCCGATCCCGCCGTGAAGTCGGTCGATCAGGTCGTCGCCGATCACGTGGCGGCGACGGCGCCGACCGCGATGCGCTCGCTGCACCTCGGCGCCATCCCCGCCGACTCGATCCACTTCTACCAGCTCTACGGCCGCTCGACGTTCTTCTTCAACCCGACGCCGGTCCACTACGAGGCCAACCCGGTCACCGCGTTCGACGCGATCTTCGGCGGGCTCGGCGGTGGCGGCGGCACGCCACCGCCACCGCGCGCCGACTACGCGGCCGACGTCCACGCGATCACGAAGGCCGAGCTCGACACGCTCGAGCAGAAGGTCGGCGGTTCGCCGCGCGAGCTGCGCAAGGTGCGCGATCACCAGACGGCGGTCGCCGCGCTCGGCGGGAGCGGGGCGACGCCGCCGGCCGCGTGCGACGGGACGCCGATCC
>JAIOII010001387.1 GCA_019912685.1 Kofleriaceae bacterium | reverse complement strand
ACGCCGCGCGTCACCACCCTGGCCGGGCGACCGGCGGCGTCGCGCGCGCTGTGGCTCGAGTGGATGCGCCTGACCGCCCGCGCGCACGCTGTTCGAGCAGCCGGCGCGGGCGAGCGCGAGCTGGATCGAGAGCACGGCGAGGAAGGCGATGGCGACGGGCTCGCGCGGCGACGAGGTGGCGAGCGCCATCGCCTTCCTCGCCGTGCTCTCGATCCAGCTCGCGCTCGCCCGCGCCGGCTGCTCGAACAGCGTGCGCGCCGCCCGCGCGCGGCCGGTCAGGCGCATCCACTCGAGCCACAGCGCGCGCGACGCCGCCGGTCGCCCGGCCAGGGTGGTGACGCGCGGCGTGCCGTGCTCGCGCACCCACTGGTGGCGCACGAGCATCCGCATCGCGTCGACGTCACGCGTCCCCATGACCCGAAGGTACGACTCCGCCTCCCTCGTCGCATCACCCTGGTGCGACGACCGCGTCTTTCCGGATTGGGATCAGTCGCTGCGCTCCCAGGTTCCGGTCGCGGCGTCGAAGCGCGAGCTGCGCACGACGTCGCAGACGTCGAGCGAGTACTCGGTGTACCAGCGCGAGCGGCCGTCGGCCTGGGCGCGCGCGTGATCGGGGTGATGGCGCCAGGCGGCGAGGTGCTCGGCGGAGTCGAACTCGATGAGCGCGAGGCGCTCGCCGTCCTCGGCGACGAAGTCCTTGCTCGCGACGAAGCCCGGCATCTGCTCGGCGAGGGCGTACATGCCGCTCGCCGCCTCGGCGTACGCGGCCTCCTCGCCGGGGCGGACGCGGTTGCGGAAGACGATCAACCGGCGCGCGCTCATGACCGTCAGCAGCCGCAGTCGTTGTTGGGGAACGAGACCTCGATCACCGGGGCCAGGCCCTTGGCCGTCGCCTCGTAGAGGCCGGCCACCATGCGGAAGTCGTCGACCTTGCCCACGAGCTCGACCGCGCCGTCGCCGTCGCTGTCGAGCACGAGCGAGACCTCGAGCACGCCGTCGGGGCCGGGCAGCGGCACGAGCTTGCCGCCCTTCTTCTCGTAGAGGATCGACAGCGCGCCCGCGAACTCGCCGCAGCCGTCGCCCTCCTCCGCCGAGACGTGGACGAATGTCCGGCCGTTGCCGGTGAAGGTCGCGATCGACGGCGCCCCGACCCACTGACTGTCGCCGTCCCCGCCGTAGTTGGTGATCCAGTCCTTCTGGATCGCCTTGTAGGCCGGCAGCGCCCGGAACGCGTCCGTCGCCGCATCGTCGACGATCGCGTTCAGATCCTTGCCGTAGACGACGACGGCGGTCTTCGGATCGACCGCGACCACGGGCTTGCAGGCGCCGGTCACGGCGAGCTCGCCGATCAGGTACGGCGTCGCCATGCCCCACACCGCCTCGGCGCGCTCGGCTGGTGTCCACACCCTGCCGTCGTCGCTCATGTCGGGATCGCCGTTCCACGCCTGCACCTCGCCGAAGTGCGGCGTTCCTCCCGCCACGAGCGAGAGGCCGCCGACCGTCGCGTCGCAGGCGTTGCCCAGCTCGTCGAAGACCTTCAGCGCGCGGGCGGTCCATGCGGCGGCGTTCGGCGCCCTGGAGGCCTTCATCATCGCGAGCTTGTGGAGGTCGTCGATGGGGCCCGTGAGCACGCCGTCGCCCCAGTCCGCCTGCGCGTCGGCGGCGATCACGACGTAGGGCTTCTTGTCGATCTCCACCACGACGTACGCGCTCGCGTTGCCGGCCGCCGCCGAGCCGCCGAGGTCGGAGCGCAGCATCTCCTCGCGCGCGATCTGGAACCCGTCCGGTCCCTTCACCAGGACGAGGTGCTTGGGGCCCTCGTCCTTGAACTTGCCCTGGCTGAAGGTCTGCACGAGCTCGACGGTGGCGGCGATGTTCGAGCCCTTGATGACGAGGTCGCGCGCGGCGACGGTCATCGGGCGGCCGAACATGCGCTTGCGATCGGCGAGCCAGCCGGCGCGATCGAAGCGAAACGTGCGCGCGCCGACGCGCTTGATGCCCTCGAGCTTGGGCGCGTAGAGCGCCTCGTACGCGGCGAAGTCGCCGCCGTTCTGCGCCGCGAGCCACGCGTCGACGAGCGCCTTCACCGCGGCCTCGTCGACGGCGACCGAGGCG
>JAIOII010001386.1 GCA_019912685.1 Kofleriaceae bacterium | reverse complement strand
GCACGAGGTCGAGGCCGGTCGTCAGCTCGGTCACCGGGTGCTCGACCTGGAGGCGCGTGTTGACCTCGAGGAAGTAGAACGCGCCGTCGGCGCCGAGGATGAACTCGACCGTGCCCGCGCTCGTGTAGCCGACGGCCTTGCCGACCGCGACGCCGGCCGCGCCCATCGCGGCGCGCAGCTCCGCGTTCAGCGCGGGCGACGGCGCCTCCTCGATCACCTTCTGGTGGCGGCGCTGGATCGAGCACTCGCGCTCCCAGAGGTGGACGAGCGTGCCGTGGTGATCGCCGAGGATCTGGATCTCGACGTGGCGCGGGCGCTCGACGTAGCGCTCGAGGATCAGCGTGTCGTCGGCGAACGCCGACATCGCCTCGCGCTTGGCCGCGTCGATCGCGTGCTCGAGCTCGTCCGCCGACCGCACGATGCGCATGCCCTTGCCGCCGCCGCCCGCCGACGCCTTCACCAGCAGCGGGAAGCCGACGGCCTTGGCCTCGCGCACGAGCGTCGCCGTCGCCTGCTCCTCGCCGGTGTACCCCGGCACGGTCGGCACGCCGGCCGCCTGCGCGCGCAGCTTGGCCTCGCGCTTCGAGCCGAGGAGGTGGATGACCATCGGCGACGGGCCGACGAACACGAGGCCGGCCTCGACGACGGCGCGCGCGAACGCGGCGTTCTCCGAGAGGAAGCCGTAGCCGGGGTGGATCGCGTCGGCGCCGGTCGCCTTCGCCGCCTCGATGATCGCGGAGACCGCGAGGTAGCTCTCGCGCGCCGGCGGCGGGCCGAGCCGCACGGCGACGTCGGCGAGCTCGAGGTGCGGCGCGTGCGCGTCGGCGTCGGAGTAGACCGCGACCGTGCCCAGGCCCATGGCGCGGCACGTGCGCAGGATGCGGCAGGCGATCTCGCCGCGGTTGGCGACGAGCACGCGGTGGATCGGACGGGACGTGGGGTGGTGGTGGTGCTGCGTCATGATTCAGTGCCGGAACACGCCCCAGGAGGTCGTGCCTTCGACGGGCGCGGTGTACGAGGCCGAGAGCGCGATCGCGACCACGGTCCGCGTGTCGCGCGGATCGATGATGCCGTCGTCCCACAGGCGCGCGGTCGCGAAGTACGGATCCGACTCCTTGTCGATCTGCGCCTCGATCATCTTCTGCATGACGGCGAGCTTCTGCTCGTCGACGGCCTCGCCGCGCTTGGCCGCGGCGTCGCGCTGGATGATGTCGAGCACGCCGGCGAGCTGCTTGCCGCCCATCACCGCGATGCGGTGGGTCGGCCAGGTGAAGAGGAAGCGCGGCGAGTACGCGCGCCCCATCATCGCGTAGTTGCCGGCGCCGAAGCTCGCGCCGGTCATGATCGTGATCGCCGGCACCGTCGAGTTCGACACCGCGTTGATGAGCTTGGCGCCGTGCTTGATGATGCCTTCCTGCTCGTACTTCTTGCCGACCATGAAGCCGGTGATGTTCTGGAGGAAGAGGAGCGGGATGCTCTGCTGGTTGCAGAGCTGGATGAACTGCGCGCCCTTCTGCGACGACTCGGAGAAGAGGATGCCGTTGTTGGCGAGGATGCCGACCGGGAAGCCGTGGATGTGGGCCCAGCCGCACACGAGCGTCGTGCCGTAGAGCGGCTTGAACTCGCTGAAGCGCGAGCCATCGACGATGCGCGCGATGACCTCGCGCGCGTCGTAGGGCACCTTGGGGTCGGTCGGCACGAGGCCGAGGAGCTCGTCGGCGTCGTAGCGCGGCGGCTCGACGGGGCGCGGCGCCGGGGCCGCCGCCTTCTTCCAGTTCAGGTGGGCGACGATCTCGCGGCCGAGGCGGATCGCGTCGTGCTCGTCGGCGGCGAGGTAGTCGGAGACGCCCGAGATGCGGCTGTGCATCTCGGCGCCGCCGAGCTCCTCGTGATCGGTCTCCTCGCCGGTCGCCATCTTCACGAGCGGCGGGCCCGCCAGGTAGACCTGCGCCTGTTGCTTCACCATGACGACGTAGTCGCTCATGCCCGGGATGTACGCGCCGCCCGCCGTCGAGCTGCCGAACACGAGGCAGATCGTCGGCACGCGCTCCTCGCTGCGGCGCGTGAGATCGCGGAAGCCGCGGCCGCCGGGCACGAAGATCTTCGACTGGTTGGGCAGGTCGGCGCCCGCCGACTCGGTCATCGAGATCGACGGCAGCCGGTTCTGCGCCGCGATGTCCGAGAGCCGCCCCGACTTCCAGACGCTCATCTCGCTCATCGCGCCGCCCTTCACCGTCGCCTCGGTCGCGGTGATCAGGCACTCGACGCCGGAGACGAGCCCGACGCCGCCGATCAGGCTCGCGCCCGGCGTGTGGCCGGGCACGTCCTTGCCGGCGAGCGGGCACAGCTCGAGGAAGTACGAGTCGCGATCGAGCAGGAGCTCGACGCGCTCGCGCGGCAGGAGCTTGCCCGCCGCCTTGTGCCGGCTCGTGTACTTCTCGCCGCCGCCGACCGTCGCCTCGCGCAGCGCGGCGCTCAGCTTGTCGATCGCGGCCGTGTTGCCGGCGTGGTTGGCCGCGTACTCCGTCGAGCGGCGATCGATCTTCGTCGGGAGGACCGGGTAGAGCTGCTCCGCCATGCGCGGAGCCACTCTATCCCGGAACCTCCCCGCGCCTGTGCGGCGAGTAAGCCGATGATGGGCTACTCCGCGGGCGCCGCCGCGGGCTTCGTCCCGGCCGGGATGAAGTCCATCGCCGCGGTCTCCCACACGAACGCGACGCACGGCGCGTCGCCGGTGCAGCGATCGCCGTGGTCATAGCCGCCGGGCTGCCACCAGTACGTCCCGGGCGCGACGGCCTCGCCCTCGCCCTGCTCGTGCGGCAGCCAGTGCGCCGGCGCGCCGGAGAGGATCACGGCGTGGTAATCGCCGGTGTGGCTGTGCAGGCCCGCGTTGGCGCCGGGCGGGAGCTCGAGGAGCATGCCGAACGCGCCGGCCTTGGGATCGCCGTGCACGACGGCCATCTTCATGCCGTCGGGTTGCGCCGGATCGAGCGGTGTCCACTTCAGCGCCTTGCGGGCGCTGAGCTTGTACTTGCCGGCCTTGGGCGCCTTGGCCTTCGGGTCCGCGGTGAAGTCGAACTTCCCGTCGGAGACGATGAAGAGGATGCAGGGCTCGGCGCCGACGCACTGGTCGTCGTGCGCCTGGCCGCCGGGCTGGAACCAGTGGCTGCCGGCGTCGAGCGGCTTGGCCTTCTTGGCGCCGCCGGCGAGCCAGTGCTTGTGCGAGCCCGCGACGACGACGGCCTGGTAGTCCGCCGAGTGCGTGTGCGGCCCGGCCTTGGCGCCGGGCGGGATGCGCAGGAAGAACGCGGCCGCGCCCTCCTGCGGGTTGCCGTGGACGACGGCCATCTCGGGGCCGGTGCCGTCGGGCGACAGCGGCGCCCACTGCAGCTCGCCGGGCGCCACGAGCTTGTAGCCGCCGGTGTCGGGCGGCGGCGGCGGCGGAGGCGGCGGCTCCTGCTTCACCTCGGCGACCTCGGTGTCCGTCGCGGCCCCCTCGGTCGCGCCCATGTCGCCGGGCGTCGGCGTCGGCTCTTGCGGCTTCTTGTTCCCGCCACCGCACCCGGCCACCATGATCAACACTGCTGCGAGTCTGGCTTTCATGTGATCTCCTGTGGCGCGGACGCTATCACGGGCGCGTCGATGGCAGCGGCGGCGCGCCACGCCGAGCGCGCGAGCGCGATCCAGGCGGCGAGGTTCACGACCGCCGCCGACGCGAGCGTCGCGACGCGCAGCGTGTCCAGCTCGAGCCGGCGCGTGCCGAACCCGAGCACCCACGGCGTCGTGAGCGCGCCGATCACGAGCGCGAGCACGATGACGACGGTCTGGACGCGGCTCGGGCGCTGTCCGGCCTGTCGCGCGATCGCGGCGAGCGACGAGGCGATCGCGAGGAGCGCGACGACGGCGACGGCGGCGCCGACCATGCCCGGCATCCACGGCGGCTCGAAGATCGCGAAGAGGAGCGGGTTGAGGCCCGGGCCCGTGGGCTCGGGGC
>JAIOII010001385.1 GCA_019912685.1 Kofleriaceae bacterium | reverse complement strand
CTCGGCCTCGTCGACGCCGTCGCCGACGATCCCGAGGCCGCCGGCGCCGACTGGATCCGCGCCAACCTCGTCCCCCACAGCGCGAGCTCCCTGCGCCTCGCCACCCGCGCGGCGCGCAGCGCGCTGCGCCGCGATCTCGCCGAGCTCTTGCCGGCGGTCGAGCGGCTCTACCTGGAAGAGCTCTCCCCCACCCACGACGCCGAGGAGGGCATCGCCGCCTTCCTCGAGAAGCGCGCCCCGCGCTGGGAGCACCGCTGATGCTGCAGGTCGATTCGCTCGTGCGCGAGCTCGAGGCGCGCTTCGACGACGTCGCGCTCGACCACGTGCGCGCGTGGAAGGGCGCCGCGCCCGGCCGGCTGGCGGTCGGCTGCATGCCGGTGTTCGCGCCGCGCGAGGTGCTGTGGGCCGCCGGCGCGCTGCCGGTGTTCGTCCGCGGCGCCGGCGATCGCATCGAGACGATCCGCGGCGACGCCTACTACCAGTCGTACATCTGTCACCTGCCGCGCTCGACGCTCGAGCTCGGGCTCCTCGGCCACCTCGACGTCCTCGACGGCATGGTCTTCCCCAACACCTGCGACGTCATCCGCAACCTCTCGGGCGTGTGGCACGCGACCTTCCCGCAGCACCTGGTGCGCTTCATCGATCCGCCGCAGACCGCCGAGCCGGCGAGCGCCGCCGCGTACCTGCGCCACGAGCTCTCCGCGCTCTTCCGCGATCTCTGCGCGCGCTCCGGCGTCGAGCCCTCGGCGGCGCGGCTGCGCGCCGCCATCGCCGACCTCGCGCAGGCCCACGCGGCCGCGCGCGAGCTCGCGATCGCGCGCCGCGCAGAGCCGTGGAACCTGCCGATCGACGAGGTCTATCTCCTGCGCCGCGCCGCCGACAGCATGCCGCCGCCGGCGTGGGCCGAGCTGGCGCGTGACTACGTCGCGCTCGCGCTCGCGCGCGGACGCCGCCCCGAGGACCGGATCCGGGTGTGCCTGGTCGGCGCGTTCTGCGAGCAGCCGCCGCGCGCGCTCCTGCGCGCGGTCGAGCGCGCCGGCTGCTACGTCGTCGACGACGACCTGCTCGTCGGGCTCGAGCCGGACGGCGGGGAGCCCGACGTGACCGGCGACGACGATCCGATGACCGCGATCGTCCTCGGCTGGCTGCGCGCCAGCCGGCCGTCGGCGGTGCGCTACGACCGGGACGCGCAGGCCGGGCGCGCGCTCGTCGCCCGCGTCCGCACCGCGGCCGCGGACGGCGTCCTGTTCGCGGCGCCCTCGTTCTGCGATCCGGCCCTGCTCGATCAGCCCCGGCTGACCCGCGTGCTCGAGCAGCACGCGGTGCCGTACACGGCGTTCAAGTACGCCGAGAACACCGGCCAGTTCCAGTCGATCCGCGAGCAGGCCGGCACGTTCGCCGACTCCGTGAAGCTCTGGGGGAGCGCATGATCAAGAAGGAAGCCTCGATGGAGGCGCAGAAGGAGCTGCTCGGCGGCTACTTCGCGCGCCTGGCCCGCGCGCGCGACGAGAAGCGCCCGGTCGTCTACACCTTCGTGCCCGGCAACCTCGTCGAGCTCCTGGCGGCGTTCGACGTCGCGCCGGTGTATCCCGAGGTCAACGCGCTCCAGTCGGCGATGCGCCAGCGCTCCGGCGGCTTCATCCGCGAGGCCGAACGCGCCGGGCACTCCGAGGACGTGTGCAGCTACGTCAAGTGCGACCTCGGCATGATGATGAAGGGCAACGTCGGCCCGACCGGCGACACGATCCCGCCGCCCGACCTCCTGCTCCTGTCGTTCACCGGCTGCTTCACCTTCATGAAGTGGTTCGAGCTCCTGCGCGACCAGTACGACTGCGAGGTCGCGATGCTGCACGTGCCGTACGTCGGCGACGGCGTGATCACCGACGCGATGCGCGCGTACGTCGTCGAGCAGCTCCAGCGCGAGGTCATCCCCAAGCTCGAGCGGGTCACCGGCAAGCGCCTCGATCTCGATCGCCTGCGCGAGCTGCTCGCCTGCTCGCGCCGCGCCGAGGAGGACCTGGCGTGGGTGTTCCGCTCGGCGCGGCAGCGACCGTCGCCGATCGACGCCTACTTCGGCGGCGTGTACTACATCGGGCCGATCTTCACCTCGTTCCGCGGCAGCGAGGACGCCTGTCGCTACTACGCGACCCTGCGCGGTGAGGTCGAGGAGCGGCTCGCGGCCGGGATCGGGCCGACGACGCCCGACGGCCCGCTCGCCGACGAGCGCTTCCGGCTCGTCGTCGAGGGGCCGCCCAACTGGACCTCGTTCCGCGACTTCTGGAAGATCTTCTACGACGAGGGCGCGGTCGCCGTCGCCTCGACCTACACCCAGGTCGGCGGGACCTACGAGCGCGGCTTCCGCCACGATCCGTCGCGCCCGCTCGAGTCGCTCGCCGACTACTGCCTCTCCTGTTACACGAACCTGTCGCTGCCCCAGCGCAGCCGCATCCTCGCCGACATGGTCGCCGAGTACGAGGCCGACGGCTTCGTCATCCACTCGGTGAAGAGCTGCAACTCGTTCTCCGCCGGCCAGCTCCACATGCTGCGCGAGGTCGAGAAGCTCACCGGCGTGCCGGGCGGCTTCATCGAGTCCGACCTCGTCGACGCCCGCTACTACGGGCACGCCAACATCAAGAACCGCATCGAGTCGTACCTGCAGATGCTGGCGGCGCGCCGGGCCGGGGCGCAGGACGGCACCGCCGGCGGGAGGCCGTCGTGAGTGCCGGTCGCGAGGAGTGGGGCCGCGCGCGAAGCGCGCTCCGGGGTAGCGCCCACGACGAAGCGACCCCGCGCGCAGCGCGGGCGGGCACGAACAGGAGGCGATCATGAAGCTCTACCTCGGCGTCGACCTCGGCTCGACCACGAGCAAGGCGGTGCTGGTCGACGATCACGAGCGCGTGGTCGGGCGCGGCATCACCAACACCCGCTCCAACTACGACGTCGCCGTCGAGGTCGCGCGCCGTGACGCCATGACCGACGCCCGGCTGGCGCTGGCGCTCCGCGGCCTCGGCGACGACGCCGCGGCGATCGCCGAGGCGTTCTGGGTGACCCTCGACCTCCACCGCCTCGAGGCGCTGCGCCAGATCTGCCGCGAGATCGCGCGCGCGGTCCCCGGCGAGGGCCCGCGGCTGACACCGGCGATCGACATGATCCTCGCGCGCCTGGTCGAGGAGGCCACGCAGCTGTTCAACGCGCAGGCGCGCAGCCGGGGCTCGTTCTTCCGCGACATCGTCGGCGCGCGCTTCCACGCGATCGCCGAGGACGCCAACGCGCGCGGTGGCCTCGACTTCGAGCGCATCCTCGGGGTCTACGACCGCGCGATCCTCGAGGCCGAGAACCAGCTCCTCGACGTCTCGTTCGGCGAGGTGTTCGCCGTCGCCGTCGAGCGGGCGCTCCTCACCGGCGACCGGCGCGACGCCGCGCTCGCGGCCGGTGACGCCGCCGCCGCGGCCGACCTCGACGTCGCCGGCTTCGTCGGCCCGGGCTACGGCCGCGCCCGCCTTCCGTTCCCGCGC
>JAIOII010000137.1 GCA_019912685.1 Kofleriaceae bacterium | reverse complement strand
CGGCCGCGGGTGGTCGTGGCGCTCGCGTCGGCGCGCGAGAAGGAGCTGGCGCGCGCGGTCCTGGGACACGTCGAGCTCGCGTTCGTCGACGATCGCGACGAGCTGCGCGAGGAGCTGCTCCGCTCCTGCGCGACCATGCTGGTCTTCGGGCACGACGCCTCGGTGCTCACCGCGTTCGTCGACGCGGTGGGGCGGCAGCACGACGACTCGTCGTGGGTGCCCGGCCATCTCCCGCGCGCCCCGATCACGCTCTGCACCACCGTCGCGCCGGAGCGCCTCCTCCCGCTCGTCACCGACGGTCGGCTGTTCGGCGTGATCCGTCCGCCGTTCGACGGCCAGGAGCTCGCCGACAGCGTCGCGCGCAGCTGCGATCGCTGGGCGATGCAGGTCGAGCTCGGCTGGGCCGCGATGCTCCTCGAGGGCCTCGCCCTGCGCCAGCGGCCGGCGGCGCGCGCGCCGGCGCCGCAGCACGCGCCCCACATCGTCCGGGCGAGCGCGCGGATGCAGCGCGCGTACGAGCTGGTGCGCATCGTCGCGAACCACGACGTCCCCGCGCTGCTCGTCGGCGAGACCGGGACGGGCAAGGAGCTGGCCGCGCGCGAGATCCACGCGCTCAGCCCGCGGGCTCACACGCCGTTCGTGGCCCAGGACTGCGGCGCGCTGACCGAGACGTTGCTCGAGAGCGAGCTGTTCGGTCACGTGCGCGGCGCCTTCACCGGCGCGACGGCCGATCACCCGGGCCTGTTCCAGATGGCCAGCGGCGGGACCATCTTCCTCGACGAGATCCAGAACACGTCGCCCGCCCTGCAGGCGAAGCTCCTGCGCGTCGTGGAGCACGGCGAGGTCCGGCCGGTGGGCAGCGCGCGGATCCGGCGCGTCGACGTGCGGCTCATCGCGGCGTCCAACATCGACCTGCGCGCCGCGGTGCGCGAGCAGCGCTTTCGCGCCGACTTCTTCTACCGCCTCAACCGCTTCCCGATCGAGCTGCCGCCGCTGCGCGAGCATCCCGACGACATCCTGCCGCTGGCGCGTCACTTCGTCGTCAGCTCGTGCCGGGCGCTGCGGCGCGCGCCCCATCCGCTCGATCCGGACTTCGCGGCGGCGCTGACCGCGTACACCTGGCCCGGCAACATCCGCGAGCTGCGCAACGCGATCGAGCGCGCGATCTTGCTCAGCCCCGAGGGCGAGCCCTTGCGCGCCGACACGTTGCCCGACGACGTGCGGGGCCGCGGCGACGCGCCGGTCAGCGGCCTCGACGCGCAGGTCGCGGCCGTCGAGCGGCGGCTGATCGAGAGCGCGCTCGATCGCCACCAGGGCGTGATCCGGCGCGCGGCGCGTGAGCTCCAGGTCAACGCGGTGACGCTGGCGCGACGGATGCGTCGACTCGGCATCACGCTGCGCTGACCGCGGTCGGCGCCGACCGCGGGTGACTTCGAAGCGGCCGGCTTGTTAGCAGCGGCGGCTGTCGTCGATCGCCGCCGCTTCCTAGCGTGGTGACATGCGCACCACCATCGTCCTCCCCACGATCGCATTCTCCTCCATGAGCCTCGTCGCCTGCGGCGGCGGCGGCGGCG
>JAIOII010001384.1 GCA_019912685.1 Kofleriaceae bacterium | reverse complement strand
GTGCGCGGCCTCGTGCGCCGCGGTGTGCAACGAAGGCGCGCCGTCGAACGCGACGTGATCGCCGGTGGCGAACGCCTCCGCGTTCATCCCGCGCGCCGCCGTCGCGGCCGCGCCGTCGGTGTGAGCGCGCACCGAGGAGACATCGTGGCGGCCGAACAGCGGCTGGATCTGCTCGAGGTGCGGCAGCGGCTCGGCGGCGCCACGCGTCCCCTGCGCGGCGAGGTACTGGATCGGTGCCTCGTCGGGAAACGCGGCGCCTCCGTCGGCTCGCACCTCGCCGCCGTACGCCTGCACGAACCCGAACGCGTCCTCGGTCGGCGTGGCCCGTCGCGGCGCGACGCGGGCCTTGCGCTGCACCGGGAGATCCTGGGTGAGCGTCGCCACGCCCGGCTTCACGCCGGTCGGGTACTCCTCGCCCACCTCCTCGAAGGGGTCGCGCCGCCACTCACGCATGTTCCACCCTGACTATACGGGCGTCGGAGCTCCGCCCTTCCCCGCCAGGTGGCAGAGTCCGGCGCTCGCGGGCGGCGCGTCACCCGCCGGGGGTGAGGGCGCGGACCGGCTCTACAGACGATGTAAGAAGCACCGCAAGATCGGGCGATAGCGTTCCGCGCATGCGACGCGCGCTCTGCTTCGGCCTGGCCCTGTCCCTGGTCTCGATCTCGTGCGGGTCGGGAGGATCGCCTGCTGCCGACGACGACGACACGCCGGACAGCGGTCCTGGTGACGGTGACGGTGACGGTGGCGACGCCGGCGGCGGTCCGTGCGCGCCCGGCACGCGCGGCTGCGCCGGCATCGACCGGCAGTGGGAGTGCCAGGTCGTGGCTGGCGCGCCGACGCGGGTCGAGACCGCGTGCGGCGCGTACGCGTACTGCACCGCGGATCGCTGCGAGCCCGGCTGCCTCGACGAGTGCGCGCTGGGCGAGACGCGGACGAACGGCGGCGCCACGCAGGTCTGCGGCCTCTACGCCGAGTCGAGCGGCGGCTTCGTCACGCCCGGCGACGGGATGCACGATCTCGCGCGCCGCCACCTGGCGTGGATCCGCGCCCATCACCTGGCCAACGGCTACATCGCCAACACGCTCTTCACCAGCCAGGCCTACACCGCTCACGCCGCGTACACCGGCACCGTCGACGCCGCCGAGTGGACCGGGGTGTACCTCGCCGCCGAGGCGCTGCGCGCGCGCACCACCCGCAGCCCCGACGCGATCCGCGGCGTCGAGGCGACGATCGAGCGCATCTACCAGCTCTTCGACATCACCGGCCAGCCCGGCTACATGGCGCGCATCTGGGCGCCTCTCGGTGGGGATCCGCTGCTCGCCGCGCTCTACGACCCCGCTGACACCTCGCACTTCACCACGACCTTCGGCGGCGGGCCGGCGTTCTTCCACGCCTGGACCAGCCGCGACATGTACGCCGGCGTCGCGCTCGGCCTCGCGCTCGCCTACGACGCGACCACGTCCGAGGGGCACCGCGCCATGGTGCGCACGATCGCGGTCGACCTGGCGCGCGAGCTCGTCCGCGATCGCGTCGACGTCCCGGTGCGCCTCCGCTACCACCTGCTCGGTTCGTGGCAGACCATGGACACGACGTACGACCTGCGCCACGTCGTGCTCGTCCCCGACGAGATGGTCGACGGTCGGATCTACATCCAGGTCGGCAGCACCGACGATCCGTCCGACTACGGCGCCTCCGAGCTGCGCGGCGCGCGCGAGTTCGTTCCCGACATGCGGACCGTCCTCGGCCAGACGCCGGGCCTGGGCCCGCTCGTGCCCGCGATCCCGCGCCCGGGCAGCGCGCTGATGCTCGCTTCGTTCATGGAGCTGGC
Organism: Kofleriaceae bacterium; assembly: GCA_019912685.1. Classification (GTDB taxonomy): domain Bacteria; phylum Myxococcota_A; class Polyangia; order Haliangiales; family Haliangiaceae; genus UBA2376. The sequence goes on along the minus strand of JAIOII010001384.1, from coordinate 1,049 downwards.
GCTGCACGTCACCGAGGGCGTGCCGGGCTTCGACGCCGACCGCGCGGCGATCCGCGCCCACTACGACGCCGAGCGCTCCGCCTGGCTGGCGGTGATGAAGCAGTACGCCTACCACAACGAGGAGAACTGCTGGACGCAGTACTTCGGCCTGACCATCGCGCACCACCCGCTGTACGCGCTCCTCCACCTCACCGACGACGCCGCCTTCGCCCAGGAGCTACGCAGCGGCGTGCTCGCCGCCCGCATGCGCCCGTTCGTCGTCGACCACCACAACCCCTACTTCGACTACGCCGCCGCCGGCGAAGGTCCCGCCGGCCTGGTGCCGGCGGCCGAGCTCGCCGCCACCACCTCACAGCTCGCCGGCTTCGTCGCGCCGCCCAAGGCGGCGCGGCCGGTCGACAACCGGGGCGCCTATCCCGCGAACGCGTCCTGCCCCGGGCAGTCGACCATGGCCGTGTCGATCGCCGACCGCGTGCCGCAGGACTTCCTCTGGCAGCACCACCCGTTTCGCCTGACCAACGAGTTCGTGCACCGCGAGCACGTCTACCCCGGCACCGACTATCTGATCGGCTACTGGCTCGGCCGATACCACGAGCTCGTCGCCGATGACCGGCCCGGCACGTGCACGCGCTGGCGTACCTGAGGCGCTCGCGTTGCCGTTCGCAACGCCGACCCGCTGCGGCGTCGCCGAGCGCATCGTCGCCATGGCCGTCGGCGCGCGGGACGCGCTCCACGCGCTGGCACTGCGCTTGATCTGTGCGGGGGCATGGTCGAACGACGGCTGCTCCCTGCGCTCGTGTTCGCGGTGACCGTGCTCTCCCCTGCGCTCGGATGCGGCGCCGGCGGCGGCGACGCCGAGCCCGACAGCGGCGCGACGTCCGCGGTCGATGCGCCGCGCAACACCGACTTCCGCGACGCGAGCTGCTCGCCCGGCTCGGGCTCGGGCTCGGGCTCGGGTTCGGACTCGGGCTCGGATTCGGATTCGGATTCGGATTCGGACTCGGGCTCGGATCCGGACTCGGACTCGGACTCGGTCTCGGATCCGGTCT
>JAIOII010001383.1 GCA_019912685.1 Kofleriaceae bacterium | reverse complement strand
CGCGGCGTCGACGGCGTCGACCAGGCGCGCGCGCAAGGTCGAGCTCCGGGCGAGGCCGTCGAGGCCGGCGACGCGCGCGCGCAGGCGACGCGGCAGCTCGAGCTGGAGGCCGCCGCCCGGCGGCAGGTTGGCGATGTTGGTGGTGCCGGTGCCGCCGAGGCCGCCGCAGACGTTCGCCGTCGCGCTGCCGGCGGTCGTCGCGTCGATCGCGCGCACGCGACGTCCGTCGATCGAGAAGGCCGGCTGGTTCAGCGCGGCGATGAACGCCGCGCGCGCCTGCGCGCGATCGCCGCCGACGCAGACGAACCAGCGATCCTGCGGCCACCCGGCGCGCGCCGGGTTGGTCTCGCTGTAGCCGTGCAGCGAGACGGCCGCGGGGTGCGAGCGCGCGAGCGCGCGCGCGGTCGCGCTGTTGAAGCGCGTCGAGGTCACGTGCATCCAGCTCGCCGAATCACACGTGGCGCTCGTCGGCGTCGCGCGGAAGACGTACGAGTCCCAGCCCAGCTCGGCGACGAGCAGCGACGCGAGCTGCGCCGTGCCATCCTCGATCTTGCCGCCGTGGATCGCGAGCACGAGCGGCTGGCTCCGGTCCTGATCGCGCGAGGTGACGTGGAAGTCGACGCCCGACGTGCACTCGGCCGCGCCGAAGAGCGACTCGCCGATGCCGACGTCGAAGTTGCAGCCGGGCTGCGACGTGGTCACGCAGCTGTAGCGATCGCCGGCGCCGGCCGCGCCGAGGGCACCGACGTCGTCGGCGTCGTGCTCGTGCTCGGTCCCGGTCTCGGGCTCGTCGCCGGACTCGATCGCCGCGACCTCACAGCCTGTCAGCGCGACTGCGAACCAGAGTCGACGGAGCGTCGATGCCCCGATCGGGGTGACGATCCCCGTCGACGATGAGGTGCGGCCGCGCGATTCCTTGGCGTTCAGCATGATCGCGCCCGACGTTGCACGAAGCGTGCGCGGCGACGGCGCTCACTCGCGCGGCGCGACGCAGTACACCTCGCTCACGACCTCGATCGCCGCCTGCGGGCTGGTGTTGCGGTAGTCACAGCGCCAGCCGGCCTGCGTCGACGTGTCGGCGAGGTACACCGGGCGCGCCGCGACGAGCTCCGCCATCCACATCGGATCGGCGTAGCAGCCGCCGGTGATGACGAGGTCGCGCGAACGCTCGCACGTCGCGACCACCGACGCGACGAGCCCCGGCCCGACCGACACGCGGGCGTCGCGGCGCGACAGATCGTTCTTGCCCGCGTACGCGCCCGGCGGCCCGGCGGGGCCCTTGGGGCCTTGCGGGCCCTGCGGCCCTTGCAGGCCCTGCGGCCCCTGCAGGCCCTGGATGCCCTGTGGACCCTCGATGCCCTGCGGGCCGGGTGCGCCGACGGGACCCGGCGGACCTTCGGGGCCGGTGCCGGGCGGGCCCATCGGCCCCTGCGGTCCCTGCGGCCCGACGGGGCCCGGCGGACCCTCGGGCCCGCGCGGTCCCGAGATGCCCGCGTCGGGGCCGAGCGCGGCGAGCTCGCGCGCGACACGCTTCGCGTCGACGACGGTGCCGTTCTGCTCGATCGCGACGATGCGGCCTTGCGCCGCCTCGAGCTCGGCCTTCAGCTTGTCGACCCGCGGATCCGGCGACGTGCCACGGCACGCGGCGAGCGACAGCGCCAGCGCGAGCCCCAGCGAGCGAACGACCATGCGCGCATCGTACGCCGTTTTTTTGCCCCGTTCGCCCGCGCGCAGTACCTGTGAGGAGCCATGATCGATCTCGTAGGCGTGACGTTCGCCCACGACGGCGGAGCCCCGCTGTTCGAGGATGCGGCGCTCACCGTCGCCGCCGGCGAGGTGGTGCTCGTCGAGGCGCCCGCCGGCGCCGGCGCGTCGAGCCTCGCGCGGCTGCTCGCGGGGCGCGTG
>JAIOII010001382.1 GCA_019912685.1 Kofleriaceae bacterium | reverse complement strand
CGGCCTCCACCGGTCCGTCCGCCACCACGCGGCAACGGCTCGAGGATGACCTCGATGGTCGTATCCCCCGTCGCCGCGACGGTCTTCTCGCGCTCCTTCGCCTTCGGGTGGCGCAGGACGAACGTGTGCTCGGTGCCGTCCGCCGGCAGCCCGACCTCCGTCGGCGTCTTGCCGAGCTTCGTGCCCGACGCGTCGAAGACCTCGGCGCCGCTCGGATCGCTGGTGATGGTGATGCGCGCCATCTTTGCGACCGCGGGCGCGCTGCCGCTCGCCGAACCCGAATCCGAACCCGAGTCCGAACCCGAATCCGATCCCGATCCCGGATCCGATCCCGATCCCGAACCCGCCGACGCCACCTCTGAACCCGTGCCCGTGCCCGATCCGGTCGCCGAGGCCGCCCCTCCGCCTCCGACGCTCTCCTTCCCCTTCCCCTTCTCCTTCTCCGTCTCCTTCCCCACCGTCATCACGATCACGATCGCCGCCACCACGAGGACCACCGCCACGCCGACGATCGCCCACGCGAGCCCGCGCCGCGGCGGATGCTTCTTGAAGCCCGGCGGCGTCGCGATCACCATCGTCGAGTTCTGCGGCTGCATCGGCGGCGCCTGATCGGGCGCGACCGACATCCGCCGCGTGCCGTACGCGGGCACCTGCCCGGTGCCTCCGCCGCCGTCGCCGACCGGCGCCGGCGCCGGCACCGAGAGCGCCGCCGTCGCCGCGTGGCCCATCTGCTGCGGGTCGAACATCGTCTTCTGCTCGGCCGGCGGCTTGAGCGCGAGCCCGGGGTGCGCGGGCTGCGTCGCGGGTGGCGCGGCCGGCGCCGCCTGCATCGCCGCGGTCGCGTACATCGTGACGGCCTGCGCGTGCGCGCTCGGCATCGCGGCCGGCATCATCGGCGGCGACGTCGCGAGGTAGCGATCGGGATCGAGCAGCGCCTCGCGCAGGGCGAGCATCGTCGGGAAGCGCGCGTCCGGCGACTTGGCGAGGCAGCGCAGGATGATCTGCTCGACCGACGGCGGGATGTGCGGGTTGAGCGCGCGCGGCGCCGGCGGCGCGTGCATCACCTGCTTGATGAGCACCTCGCCCATCGTCTGCCCGTCGAACGGCACCTGCCCGGTCAGCATCTGGAAGAGCAGGACGCCGAGCGCGTAGATGTCCGTCCGGTGATCGATGTTCTTCTTCGACTCGCACGCCTCGGGCGACATGTACTGCGGCGTCCCGAGCACCACGCCCTGCGCCGTCAGGTTGCGCGCGCCGCCGTCGTACATCTTGGCCAGGCCGAAATCGAGCAGCTTGACGAACGTCGGATCGCCGAGCCGCGTGCACAGCATGACGTTGTCGGGCTTGAGATCGCGGTGGATGATGCCGGCCTGGTGCGCAGCGCACAGCGCGTCGCCGACCTGCGCGGCGATGTGGAGCGCGCGCCCGGTGTCGAGCACGCGCTCGCGCGCGAGGAGCTGGGCCAGGGTCTGGCCCTCCAGGTACTCCATGATGAAGAAGTGGTCGCCCTCGGGCGACTGCCCGAAGTCGTGGATCTCGACGATGTGCTCGTTGCCGATCTTCGTGACCGCGCGCGCCTCCTGGTAGAAGCGAGAGATCACTTCCTTGTTGCCGGCGAGCTCGCGGTGGATGACCTTGAGCGCGACCTTCTTGCCGATCACGGGGTGCTCGGCGAGGTAGACCGCTCCCATGCCGCCGGTCCCGATGCGGTTCAGGACCCGGTAATTGCCGACTTGCTGGCCTTCGGCGACAGCCACGTCTTCCCGCCGTGGAGCATAGCAGGTGGAAGGATCTCGCGCGCTTTGCCGGCTAGGCGCCGGCGCAGAACGCGACGTAGTCGACGAGCGGGATCGCGGCGCGATCGACGCCGTCACCACATGTCGGACACCGCGGATCGCGGCGCAACATCAGCTCCCGGAAGCGCGAGCGCGCCGCGTCCCAGATCAGCAGGCGACCCGCGATCGTCGGCATCCCGAGGAGCAGCTTGAGCGCCTCGGTCGCCTGCAGGACGCCGAGCACCCCCGGGAGAACCCCGAGCACGCCGGCCTCCTGGCACGAGGGCGCGGCGCCCGCCGGCGGCGGCTCCGGGAACAGGCAGCGGTAGCAGGGCGCCCCGTTCGCCGGGAACACGGTGAGCTGGCCCTCGAAGCGGAACACCGACGCGTGGACGATCGGCTTGCCGAGCCGCAGCGCGACGTCGTTGAGCAGGTAGCGCGTCGCGAAGTTGTCGGCGCCATCGACGATCACGTCGTAGCGCGCGACGATGTCGAGCGCGTTGTCCGACGTGAGCCGCGTCTTGTGCGGGACGACGGCGACGTCGGGGTTGAGCGCGGTGAGCGTCCGCGCCGCGCTCTCGACCTTGGGGACGCCGAGGCGATCGGTCGCGTGCACGACCTGGCGCTGCAGGTTCGACGCGTCGACCACGTCATCGTCGACGAGGCCGAGCGTGCCGACGCCGGCGGCGGCGAGGTAGAGGCTCGCCGGCGAGCCGAGGCCGCCCGCGCCGACGCACAGCACCTTGCTCGCGAGCAGCTTCCGCTGGCCGTCCTCGCCGACCTCGGGGAGGAGGATGTGGCGCGAGTAGCGATCGCGCTGCGCCGCCGTGAGGCCGCCGGCCACGCCGTCGACCGGCAGGTTCGCCTTCGTCCAGGCCTTGAAGCCGCCGCGCAGCGACGAGACCTCGCGGTAGCCGAGCGCGTCGAGCGCCGGCAGCGAGCGCAGCGAGCGCGCGCCGCTCGCGCAGTAGAGGACGATCGGGCGCGCGCGATCGGGCGCGGCCGTGACGATGCGTGCCTCGAGCTGGCCGCACGGGATGGTGAGCGCGCCGGGGATGTGCCCACCGCCGAGCTCGTGCGGCTCGCGCACGTCGATCACGACGGCGGCGGCCGATGGCAGGGCCGCCGCCAGCTCCTCGATGCTCGTCTCGCGCAGGCTGGTCATGATCGGTACCTGGGCGGCAATCTACGGCGCGGGCGCGATCGTGACCAGCCACGAGTCGCAGCCGCGGCACGTGGCATCGCGCTCGTCGGTGCGGAGCACGGTGGCGCCCACCGCCTCGAGCGCGGCGAGCACCTCGGCGTCGGGCAGGCGTGTGCCCTTGTAGAGCCTGGGGCCGGCGCTGACGAGCGCGAGCCGCGGCGTGACCGCGTCGAGGAAGGCGCGGCGCGACGAGGTCTTCGAGCCGTGGTGGCCGACCTGCAGGATGTCGGCGTCGACGAGCGCCGGGAAGTGCGAGACCACGTGCTCCTCGACGTCGCCGAGCGCGGCCGATGGATCGGCGCGCGCGCCCGACTCGGCGTCGCCGGTGAGGAGCAGCCGCACGCCGCCGAGCTCGACGGCGACCACGATCGAGTTGCGGTTGGGATCGGAGTGTCGCTTGCCCTCGGCGTGGAGGAGCGTGAGCCGCGCGCCCGTCCCGAGCGCGACCTCGTCACCTTCGCTGAAGGCCTGCCACCCAACGGCCGCCGGCAGCGTCACGCCGAAGCCCTTCACGTGGATCGTGCGATCGGTCGGAGGTGGCGACGCCGTGTGATAGGTGACGCCGGCGGCCTCCGAGACCGCGGTGAGGAAGTCACGATAGAAGACGGCGTCGTTGACCGCGCCCGAGTCCCAGACGTGGCGGACGTCGTAGCAGTGGAGGACGAGGTCGAGCGCCGACGCGTGGTCCTGGTGGGGATGGCTCAGGATGACGTGATCGATCGCGCGGCGAGTCCCGGTCGGCGCGCCGCTCGTCGTGCACTGCTCGTCGCCCGAGGGGCCGAGGGCCGCCGCGAGGTAGGCGACGACCCGGAGCGGCCGCTCGCCGGGATCGTTCGAGCCGGCGTCGAAGAGGAGGGAGAAGTCGGCGCCCTGCACGAGGATGGCGAGGCCGGTGCCGACGTCGATCATGTGGATGCGCCAGCTGCCGCCGGCCGGCGGCGCGGCCGGCAGGTCGGCGGGCGACTCGACGCGCGCCCAGGTGATCGCCGGTGGCTCTGGCTCGGGTGACACCGGCTCGGGTGACACCGGCTCGGGTGACCTCGGCTCGGGGGTCGTGGGCTGCGGCGGCTGGACCGCCGGGCAGCCCGCGAGCACGACCAGCGCGACGGCCAGGATTACCCGCACGAGACCCGATCATATCGCGACTGGACACCGGGACGCGGTGTAGTCTCGGCGGCCGATGGGCTACTACGTCCGCTACTTCGCCGCGCAGCCACTCACCACCAAGGCGATCGAGCAGACGCTCAAGCAGTACGACCCGTCGTTCAAGATCGATCTCGGCGAGCTCCTGCGCGGTGAGGCCGCCCTCGGTCAGCTCGAGGTCAACCAGGCCGGCGGCGACCTGTTCGAGGACGACCTGAACCATACGGTCAGCGTCGTCGAGGCGACGGGCCAGGGCATGGCGGTGGTTCCGCGGCTCCGCGCGAGCCGCGGGATCGTGGTCGTGAACCTCGAGTGGGGCGAGCGCGGCACCGACGCGACGCTCCAGCTGGTCGCGCCGCTCTGGTCGGCGCTGCAGCACCTGTCGCCCGGGCTCGCGCAGTGGGACGGCAACGGGATCTTCGACGGCGGCCACCGCCTCGTCGATCTGTCGGCGCAGGCCCGCTGATCGGATCCCGGGGATGGCGAGACCCGGAGCGAGGCCGGGCGACTGGAAGACGACGCCCTTGCCCGAGGCGCGCCGCGACGTGCCGTCGGGGCGCGTGTTCACCGCCGAGGAGATGGCGCGGCTGCGCGAGGGCCTCCTGCCGGAGGCGATGGAAGATCGGTGGCTCGTCGTGTGGAACGACGGCGGGCTCGACGTTCACCGCAGCTGGACGGGGCATCACCTCTTCCGCGCGACGTTCGAGGCCGGGCCGTTCGGCGAGCGCGTCGCGCGGCTCGTGGTCAATCGCGATCCGGCGCAGTTCAAGGCCGACGACGACGACGACCGCCTGCTCGCGGCGCAGTTCGCGTGGGCGTGCGACGTGCTCGTCCTCGAGCGCCGGCGTGGCGGCGGATTCCCCGATCGCCTGCGCGCGCCGAACGTCGACGTCGTCCGCGGCGACATCACGAAGGAGGCGTGCGACGCGATCGTGAACGCGGCGAACGAGGCGCTCGCCGGCGGC
>JAIOII010001381.1 GCA_019912685.1 Kofleriaceae bacterium | reverse complement strand
TCGACGCGGCGACCCGCAACGACGCCGCGGCGGCGCGCGCCTGGGGGCTGCGCGCCCTCGAGCTGAGCGACGTCCCCGAGCACGTCGCCGACCGGCTGCTCCAGCACCCCGCGACCGCCGCGCTCGCCGCCGATCCGTCGTGGACGCGGATCGTCGCGCTCGGCCGCACGCTCTCGACGCCGTGATCGCCCGCGGTCGAGGCGTGGCGCCGATCAGAGGGTCTTCAGGTACTCGAGCACCGCGCGGCGCTGCTCGGCGGTGAGCGCGTCGCCGAACGTGTGGCCGGCGTTCGAGTAGCCGAGCTGCGACGTGTCGTAGATCTTCGTCCTCCGCTCGGCGTCGGGCTCCGCGTCCTGACCGGCGGCGAGCGGCGTGGACGGCCAGCCCACGAGCGCCTCGTCGTAGGCGCTCGTGTCGTAGCTGCGGATGAAGTACGGCGCGCGCAACGACGAGTCGAGGAGCGCCGCGAGCGTCGGCACCGAGCCGTTGTGCAGGTACGGCGCCGTCGCCCAGATGCCGTCCAGCGGCGGCGCGACGTAGCCGCGCGCCGGCGCGAGGAACGCGAGCTCGCCGAAGAACGAGCGATTGAACCAGCGCACGTAGTCGCCCGCGAACTGCGCGGCGCCGCTGGCGAGCACCGGATCGGTGCCGACCTCGTCGAGCGCGACCACGAGGTTCGGGTACACGCCGCCGTCGCCGTACGTGCCGTGGCAGCGCGCGCACGTGCCCTCGAACACGTCCTTGCCCGTCGCGGCCAGCGCCGCGTCGATCGCGAACGGCCACGCCGGCGGCTCGATGCCGAGGATGAACGCGCGCACGTCGGGGAAGTAGGCGTCGATCGCCTGCGCCTCGGCGACGGTGTCGACGCACAGGGTCGACGCCGTCATCATGATGCGCGCGTGATCGCCGCGACCCGCGCCGTCGTAGAACATCGCGTGCTTCTGCTTCATGCGCCACCACGGCGGCACGTCGACGGGCACGACGATGTCGGGCGGCAGCGGCAGGAGCGGCTCGTTGCTCCACGCGAGCGTGTCGACGTCGCGGTGGGCGAACAGCACCGCCGCCAGGTTGTCGGCCGGGTTCACGCCCTGCGTCTTCGTGATCGTGTAGGGCGCGACGGCGACGACGCGATCGCGCCACTTCTCCCACTCGGCGCGCTCCGCCGGATCGCTCACGAGGCCACCGGCGAGGACGGCCAGGCCGGAGATGTCATCGGTGTAATCGGCGGTGTGGTTGCCGAGGCCGATCACGAGCTGGCCGCGCAGCGTCTCGGCGTGGCACTGGAGGCAGTTGGGCGAGACCACCTCGACGCCGCTCGCCGTGCGGAACGAGGTGAAGTTGTACGGGACGGTCGCGTTGGTGCCGCCGCGATCGAGGCGCGCCCACGTGGGCGCGGGGTTGAAGACCTGATCGTAGGCCGAGCGCGGGACGCCGCAGCCCACGTAGCCGTTCTCGACGAGCGCGCGCCAGCCCGCGGCGGCGTCGCCGTCGCGCTGCTCGTACGCGGGGATCGGCCCGACCGGCGACTCCGGGACGTCATCATCGCCGCCGCCACAGGCGGCGAGCGCGGCGAGCGTGACCAGCGTCATCCTGCGCGGCTTCCCCATGGCCCGCCTATACTACGAGCCGACCGATGCCTGGCGGAAAACTGCTCCTCGACGTGCCGGTGTTCCACCAGCGCGAGGCGGAGTGCGGGAACACCTCGCTGAAGTCGGTGTTCTGGCACCTCGGTTCGCGGCAGTCCGCCGCGCGCCTCAAGCTGCTCGCGCGCTGCAACGAGGACGGCACGAACCACGACGGCATGATCGCGGCAGCCCGCGCCGGCGGCTTCGAGGTGGAGGCCGGCGCGCGCGGGACGATCGCGCGGATCGCCGCGTACCTGCGCCGCGGACACCCGATCATCGTCGGCTGGTGGGCGATGGAGCCCGGCGACTCGCACTTCCGCGCGTCGTGGACCCTCGAGGAGCGGCGGGCGCGCGACTGCGGGCACTACTCCGTGGTGTGTGGGCTCGACGCGCAGCGCGTGCGCTTGATGGATCCGTCGGCCGGGATGCGCTGGATGCCGATCCCCGAGTTCGAGCGCGTCTGGTACGACACCGACGGCGACGCGTACGTGCTCGTGAGGCGCTGGTACATGGTGGCCTACCGCGTATAGTCCGGCCCGTGCGCATCGCCATCGTGGGCGCGGGCTCGATCGGCTGCTACGTCGGCGGGAAGCTGCTCGCCGCCGGCGCCGGCGCCGGGACGACGAACGTCGTCTTCGTCGGCCGCCCGCGGCTGCGCGACGAGCTCGCCGCGCACGGCCTGACGACGCGCGACTTCGATCGCGCCCGGACGGTCGCGGCGGAGCAGCTGAACGTCGTCGTCTCCGCCGACGACCCGGCGGTCGCGGCGTGCGACGCGGCGCTCGTGTGCGTGAAGAGCGCGCAGACCGCGGAGGTCGCGGCGACCCTGGCGCGCGTGCTGCGCCCGGACGCGCTCGTCGCGAGCCTGCAGAACGGCGTCCGCAACGCCGGCGTGCTGCGCGCCGCGCTCGCGCCGCGCCACGTGATCGCGACGATCGTGTCCTTCAACGTGGTCTCGCGCGGCGAAGGTGTCTTCCATCGCGCGATGACCGGCCCGCTCATCATGGAGCGCCACGACGATCCGCGGGCGCGCCGCCTGGTGGCGACCCTGACGGCGGCCGGGTTCCCCGTCGAGGAGCGCGATGACCTCGCGCCCGATCAGTGGACGAAGCTGGTCGTTAACCTCAACAACGCCGTCAGCGCGCTGACCGGCGCGCCGACGCGCGAGCTCCTGCTCACGCCGGGGTACCGCCGCGTCATCGGCGCCGTCGTCGGCGAGGCGCTCGGCGTCCTGCGCGCCGCTCGCATCAAGCCGGCGCGCCTGCGCGGCGTGCCGCTCTCGATCATGCCCACGGTCATGCGCCTGCCGACGCCGCTCGTCCGCCTCGTCACGCGCGCGCAGATGAAGGTCGATCCCGAGGCGCGCTCCTCGATGTGGGAGGACCTCACGCGCGGCCGCCCGACCGAGGTCGAATACCTCAACGGCGAGATCGTCCGCCTCGCGGAGACGACCGGCGCCGCGGCGCCGCTGAACCGCCGCATCGTGTCGCTGATCCACGAGGCGGAGCGAAGCGGCCCCGGCTCCCCGGGGCTCGATGCGAAGTCACTCTGGTCCCGGCTCCAGGGGCCCTGACGATCAGCCGAGCAGATCACGCGTGATCGCGGCGACGTCCGGGCAGCCGCAGAGCGCCATCGCGAGGTCGAGCTCGCGGCGCACGATGCCGAGGGCGCCAGCGACGCCGGACGCGCCGTCGACGGTGAGGCCCCAGAGGATCGGGCGGCCGAGGAGGACCGCGCGCGCGCCCGACGCGAGCGCCTTCACCACGTCGGTCCCGCGGCGCACGCCGCCGTCGACGTACAGCTCCGGGGCGACGCCCGGGAACGCGGCGAGCGCGTCGGCGACGCGCGGGAG
>JAIOII010001380.1 GCA_019912685.1 Kofleriaceae bacterium | reverse complement strand
GTGCGCGAACGCGCACCGTGCGGTCGCCCGGCTCGCGCGCCGCCGCCGCGTAGTCCGGGCTCGGCTCGATCTCGATGACCTGCATCCCCGGGAACTGCCTGCACAGGCTGCGCCCGACCGTCCCCGGGCCGGCGCCGAGATCGACGATGCGCCGCGCGCCGGCGAGGTCCGCCTCCCACGCCCGGCAGAGCCGCTCGTCGAGATCGCCGAAGCCCGGGCGCTCGAGCTCGGCGTAGCGGTGGGCGCTCCTTCCGGTGAAGGGCCGCCGGTACAGCCACGGGTCCAGCCACGAGGCCCAACGCACACCGACACCATATGTCAGTTGCCCCCTTCCGGGGCGCCGGTGATAGGGTTCGCGCCGGGGGACACAACACATGCGCAGTACAGCTTCGTTTGCGTCGATTCTTGCCTCGAGCTTCATGGCGTTCACCGCGTTCGGGGCGTGTGGCGGTGACGACGGCGGCACCGGCATCGCCGACGAGTGCAACCCGCTCGGCGGACAGACCTGCCTCCTGCCGTGGCCGTCGAGCGCGTACCTGGTCCGCGACGACGCCACCCGCACCGGCTACCGCCTGGATCTCCCGATCGAGGCCATGCCGCAGAACATCGACAGCATCCCGGTCGATCCCACGTGGTTCAATCGCTTCGACGGCTTCGCCCCGTCGGGGCCGATCGTGGTCACGTTCGCCAACGGCGTGAGCGGCGACAACCTGCCGCATCCCGACCGCCCCGACGAGTCGCTGGCCGCCGACTCGCCCATCGTGCTCGTCGACATGGATCGGGACCAGCGCGTGCCGTTCTTCGCCGAGATCGACCAGAACGTCGAGGACCCGAAGCAGCGCGCGCTGATCATCCGCCCGCTGGTGCGCCTGAGCCCGGCGAGCCGCTTCGCCGTCGGCCTCCGCAACACGCTGCGCGACGTCGACGGCGGTGCCCTCGAGTCGCCGCCCGCGTTCCTCCGGCAGCGCGACGGCGGCACCGTCGATCACCCGCGCGGGAATCCGCCCGAGCTCGCCGGCGCCTTCGACAGCCTCGAGCTCCACGGCTTGCCCCGGAGCGAGCTGGTGCTCGCGTGGGACTTCCGCACCGCCTCGGACGAGTTCCTGACCGCCGATCTCCTCGCGATGCGCGACGTCGGCCAGGCGGCGATGGGCGACGCCGGCGCGAACCTCTCCTTCACCACCGAGCTGTTCGACGCCGACCCGCAGCTCGTGTGGAAGGCCTTCTCCGGAACCTTCACCTCGCCCGACTTCCTCACCAACGACGAGGCGATCGACTCGGTCCTGCGCCGCGACGCGAACGGCGCGCCGCAGATGCAGGGCATGCGCGACGCGAACTACGCCGTCCTCGTCCCGCGCTGCGCCGAGACCGCCCAGCTCCCGATCCCGACCATCGTCTTCGGCCACGGCCTCTTCGGCAGCGGCGCCGACTACCTCGACGACGGCTTCCTCCAGGAGGTCGCCGATCAGTTCTGCTTCAACGTCATCGCCGGTGACTTCATCGGCCTGACGATGCGCCAGATCACCGTCGCCGCGCTCGCCGCCAACGACCTCAACAAGGCGCCGGGCATCACGCAGAAGCTGGCGCAGTCGGTCATCGACTTCATCGCGCTCGAGAACCTCGTGCGCGGCCCGATGGCGCAGCACGCCGAGTTCCAGCGCAACGGGCAGGCGATCATCGATCCGTCGCGCGTCTACTACCTCGGCGGATCGCTCGGCGGGATCATGGGCAACGTGTTCATGGCGTACGACCAGAACATCACGCGCGGGGCGCTCGGCGTCCCCGGCGGCGCGTGGTCGATGCTCTTCGAGCGCTCGATCGCGTGGAGCGCGCTCAAGGGCGCGGCCCAGGGCAGCTACACCGATCCGCTCGAGTACCAGCTGCTCATCGTCCTGCTCGCCATGAACTTCGAGCCCTACGATCCGATCACCACGGCGCCGCGCGTGGTCATGAACCCGATGCCGGACACGCCCGCCAAGCAGGTGATGATGTACGAGGCGGTCGGCGACTGCCTCGTCAACAACTACTCGACCGAGACGGTCGCGCGCACGATGGGCCTCCAGCTGATCACGCCGTCGGTGAAGACGGTGTGGGGCATGGAGGGCTCGAGCGAGACGCTCACGAGCGGCCTCACCGTCTACGACGAGCACCCGACGCCGCTGCCGCCGGCGACGACGAACGTGCAGCCGTCGACCGACAACGGCACGCACTCCGGCGTCAACAAGCGCCAGGCCGTGCTCGATCAGGTGCGCGAGTTCGTGCTGAACGGCAACCTGCGCCAGATGTGCAAGCAGGGCGACACCCCGGCCGCCTGCGACTGCGCGACCGGCGCCTGCGGCGACCGCATCTGAGCCCTTGTCGTTCGCTCGGGCCTGCTCGCGCGCTGCGCGCGCTCGGCCGCGTCGTCGTGGGCGCTGCCCCGTTACTCGCTTCGCTCGCTGCCCCACTCCTCGCGGCCGGCCCTCGCTCAGCCGCCGAGGCGCGCCATCAGCTGGCGCGCCGCCGGCGAGCTCGGGTCGATCGCGAGCGCCTCGCGCAGGTACCAGCGCGCCGAGTCGAGGTCGCGATCGGCGACGCACAGGAGCGCGAGGGCGAGGAGCGCGCGCGGCCACGGCCGCATGCCGGCGGTGGCGCGCTCGGCGACCTTGCGCTCGCGGCGCGCGATCTCGGCCTGGTCCTTGCCACCCGCGACCTCGACGCGGTAGCGCGCCCACGCGAGCCCGGCCTCGTACTCGGGATGGCCCGGATGGTTGCGCGCGGCGGTCGCCATCTCCGACAGGGCGCGGTGCACGTCGCCCGCGGTGAGCGCCTGCTGCGCGCGCCCGTAGGCCTCGGCGGCCGCGTTCGCGGCGTTCGCCTCGACCGCCCACGTCGACTCGAGCTGTGACCAGCGCTCGCGCAGCCAGTCGTTGTAGCGGCCGCGCGCGGCGACGTCGTTGAGCACCTTGCGCGCGCGCTCGATCTGGTCCCAGGCGGGCGCCACCAGCGGCGTCACGTCGCCGAGGTCGAGCCTGGCGGTGCGCTCGGGCCCGTAGCGCCAGGCGAGGATGCGATACGAGCGCTCGATGTCCTCGATCTCGGCGAACGGCGTGATCTCGAGGACGTCGTAGAACGTCGCCTTGGCGAGGCGCGCGGTGCGGGCGCGCAGGTGCGCGCGCAGCTCGAAGAGCGCGCGGCGCGCGGACGTCGTCAGCTCGGTCGGCTCGGGCGTGAGCTCGATCGCGTCGAGCGAGCCGAGCACCCAGACCAGGCGCGCGGCCTCGGGCGCGTCGAGCGGGCCGGCGCGAACGAGCGACTGCAACGTCAGGGTCCCGTTCATGTGGGCGACGTGCTCGATCTCGGGTGGGACGAGCGCGCGCGCGGCGCGGAGCTCGTCGATGACCGGCGTCGCCAGGACGTAGTGCTGCGCGTACCAGCGCAGCGCCGCGCGCGCGATGTCGACGTCGAGGGTGCGCGACGCCGCGAGCATCTGCACGACGTCGGCGCCGGGCGGGAGCCCGAGGGCGCGCTCTACA
>JAIOII010001379.1 GCA_019912685.1 Kofleriaceae bacterium | reverse complement strand
GCCCGGCACGCGCAGCGGCTCGACGACGGTCTCGCGCTCGAACACCTGGGGCTGCTTCGCCGCGCCCGCAGGCGCGGGATTCCCGCGCGGCGGCGTGACCCGCCCGGACTCGCGCTGCGCCCGCGCGTCGCGCGCCTCCTGGGCGACGACGAAGAACGACGCGAGCTCCGGGATGTCACCCAGCCGCTTCCACGTCTTCCCGCTGCGCGAGATCATCGACTCCTGGGTGACGAGCCCGGTGATGATCCACTGCTGCAGCATCCCGAGCTCGCGGCACTGACGCTGCTCGCCGTTGTCGAGCCGGATGATCCAGTTGCGCTCGCCCTCGGCGCCGACGGGCCCGGAGCCGGTCTGCGCGCGCGGCTGCGGCACGCCCATCGGCGGCGCGTTGGTCGGGGGACGGGCGCCTGCCATCGGGATCCCGCTCTGGGTCGGCGACCGCTTGCGGATCTTGAACATGTGACCGCACGTCGTGCACTTGACGGTCACCCCGCCGGGCTTGAGCCGGGCCTCGTCCAGCTCGTACTCCGTGTTGCACTTCTCGCAACGGACGTCCATGCGCGTTCCCCGCCAAGAGGTAGCACGGAACCGGTATATGATCCTGCGGTGAGCACAGGTTCGGCGCGCGATGGTGAACGCGTCTCCGTCGACGCGTTCGTGAAGGCAGCGTCCGGTGGGCACGAGCTCGTGTTCCGCACGCGCGACCTGTCGCGCTCGGGCCTGTTCCTCTACACGCGCGTCGCGCACACGTACCCGTTCAAGCTCGGGTCGCGCCTGCACATCGAGCTGTTCGACTACGACCAGGCGATCGCGCTCGAGGTCGTCGTCGCGCGCGTCGTCGAGCCGGGCAGCCCGGAGGCCGACCGGTTCCCGACCGGGTTCGGCGTCCGCATCGTCGACCCGGACGACGCGACCCGCGCCCGCCTCGAGGCCCTCATCGAGCGCATCCGATCCGGCGGCGTACCGTACTGACTCTGCGTCGGTGTAACCGGGCTTCCTACATGTAGGAAGCAGCGCTACCACGCGGACTTAGCCGTCCACGGCCGCTGTGGACAAGATGTGAAACCCCCGTGGACCGTAGCTCCGCCCCTGTGGATGACCGAGCGTCATCTGCCGTGACGGCTACTCGTCCAGGTAACCCGTCAGCTTGAGCTTGTTCCGGGCCGCCTTGGCCAGCTTCGAGCGCGGGCGCTCGTCGATGATGCCCTGGAGGAGCTCGGCCCCGAGCTCCTTGTCGTTCTCGTCGGCGGACTCGAGCAAGCGGAAGCCGAGGCCGTACATCTCCTCGTCCTCGACGTCCTTCTCGCGCGCCAGCTTGCGGGCGACCGGGTAGCCGTTCGCCGCCAGCCGCCCGAACTGCTCGAGCACCGGGTCGTCGGCGTGCGAGGCGCGCAGGATGCCTTGCCCCGCCGCCTTGAGGCCGAGCACGGCCAGGAAGAAGCGGCCGTCGTCGTCGATGACGGCGTCGAGGTCGGCGCGGCTGCGCAGGAGCGGCTTGAGCGCGGCGAACGCCTCGAGCGGCTTGCCGGCGCGGCGCAGGCGCGTGGCGCGGTCGAACAGGAGCTCGACGTGCTTCTGCGGCGCGACGTCGGCGACGAGCTCTCCGAGGATGCGCTCGAGCACCATCTCGTCGGGCGGCAGCTTGCCCTTGCTGCTCTTCTCGAGGTACTCGCGGGCGCGGTCGACGAGCTCCTCGAGCGCCGTCGACGAGACGTGCCCGCGGTGCGAGCGGAGCGCGCCGGCGTAGCGCCGCGCGATCTGCTCGTCCTCGGCGGCGAGGAGCGCGCGCGTGAGCGGCAGGACCGCCTCGGGCGCCTTGGCGA
>JAIOII010000136.1 GCA_019912685.1 Kofleriaceae bacterium | reverse complement strand
TGCGCGCAGCAGCTCGCGCGCGCCGGCCACGACGTCACGATCTACGAGGCCGACGACAAGCCGGGCGGGCTCCTGCGCTACGGCATCCCCGACTTCAAGATGGAGAAGGGCGTGATCGACCGCCGGCTGCGCCAGCTCGCGGCCGAGGGCGTCGTCATCAAGTGCGGCGTGAAGGTCGGCATGATGCCGACGTGGGACCGGCTCGACGCCGACCACGACGCGGTGGTGATCGCGATCGGCGCGCGCAAGCCGCGCGACCTGGTGGTGCCGGGGCGCGAGCTCGAGGGCGTGGTCATGGCGATGGACTACCTCGAGGAGCAGAACCGCGTGGTCGCCGGCGACGTGATCGTCCCGCGCTGGGACGTGAAGGGGAAGCGGGTGATCATCCTCGGCGGCGGCGACACCGGCTCCGACTGTCTCGGCACGGCGCTGCGCCAGGGCGCCGCCGAGGTGCACCAGGTCGAGATCATGGCGGCGCCGCCGGAGCACCGCGCGGAGGACAACCCGTGGCCGCTGTGGCCGGTCGTGTTCCGCACGTCGTCGTCGCAGGAGGAAGGCGGCGTGCGCGACTTCGCGCTGCGCACGGTGCGGCTCGAGGGTGAGGGCGGCAAGCTGACCGCGCTCGTCGCCGAGAAGCTCGGCACCGGCGAGGAGGTCCGCCTGCCCTGCGACCAGCTCGTCCTCGCGATGGGGTTCACCGGGCCCGACACGTCGACCCTGACCCAGCAGCTCGGGGTCAACCTCGACCCCCGCGGCAACATCGTCGCCGCCGAGCCCGGCTGGGCGACCAACGTGCCCGGCGTGTTCGCCTGCGGCGACGCGCGCCGCGGCCAGAGCCTCATCGTCTGGGCGATCGCCGAGGGCCGCGAGACCGCGCGCGCCGTCGACGCCTGGCTGCGCGGCGGTCCGTCGTGGCTGCCGGCGCGCGGCCTCGATCAGCCGTTCGAGAAGCGCTGACCGCGCGGGCCGACCGCGGGGCTCACAGCGGCTCGACGCCGCAGGAGCCCTGGCGGCCGATGATCCAGACCGCGACCGGCGGCGACGAGCTGCAGGTCACGGTGACGGTGCCGGCGTCGCTGGTGCCGCCGTCGCTGGTGCCGCCGTCGAAGCCCCCGGTGTCACTGCCCGAGCTCGAGCCGGAGCCCGAGCCCGAGCCCGACGCGTTGAACGGATCGGGCATGAAGTTGCCGAAGCTGTGCGCCCGCTGGCATCGGCTCGACGACGTCGACTTGGTCCTGAGCGAGACGCCGGTCGTCGTCTCGACGGCGAGCCAGGTGGTGACCGCGCTCGCCGAGGAGATCGTCTGGTCGGGCACGTCGATGAGGCGCAGGCCGGTGCCGCCGAGCGTGAAGACCCCGCTCGAGTAGCGCAGCCGGTCGGGCTGGGCGTCCCCGGTGCCCGTGGCGTAGAGCGCGATCTGGGCCTGGGAGAACATCGAAGGCGCCGTGGCGACGTCGACCGCGATCTTCTCGACGAGGAAGCACTGCGGCAGCTGGCCGTCGCGCCAGGCCTCGAGCATGTTGACGCCGGCGCTGCTACCGCTGTGCGGCGGCGGGAAGCCGAGCAAGATGGTCGGATCGGTGACGTTGACGCGCAGGTTCGTCTCCGTGCCGTAGGTCTGGATCGCGAACAGGAGGTCCTTGGTCTCGTTGTCGGCCTCGTCGTCGGGGTAGGCGAAGAGGTTGACGGTCTGCGGCAGGTTCCAGCTCTGGCGGTCGAAGACGTAGACGTCGGGCTGGACCTCGAAGTCGGTGAAGCCGAACGAGAGCACCTCGACGGTGACGGACTGCCCCGGATCGCGCGACAGCGTGAGCTGGACCTGGGTGTCGCCCTGGCCCTCCTCGATCGTCACCGGGTTGGGGGTGAGCACCGGCGCGACCGTGTCGTCGTCGTCGACCGCGACCGGCACGGTCTTCTCGTCGAGGCCCGGCGAGGTCAGGTGGATCGTCGTCGTGTTGTCGATGCCGTCCGCGTCCTGGACCGCCGTGACCGTCACCGGCTGCGGCGTCGCGTAGTTGATCGGCGTGAAGGTCAGGCTCGAGGCGCCGAGCGTCACCACGCCGCCGGGGTTCGACTGGAGGCCCACGGTCACGTTGCTCGCGGGCATCGCCGCGAGGCTCACCATCAGGGTCCCCGACGCGCCGCCTTCGGACAGCATCATGCTCGTCGGCGAGACCACGATGCCCAGCGAGTCGTCATCGGTGACGTTGACCGTGACGTTGCGCGAGGTGAGCCCCGTCGACGAGACCACGACGGTCGCGCTCTCGTTCGTCGTGTCGGTGTCCTGCAGGCCGGTCACCGTGACGTGCTGCGCGGTGGCGTAGCTCTGCGGCGTGAACGTCAAGGTCGTGGGCATCGCCGAGATGTCGGTCGCGTTGCCGGCGGCGACGGTCACCGCGACGACCACGTTGCCGCCCGGCTGGTAGGACAGGCGGACGCCGAAGGTGCCCGTGCCGCCCTCGGCGACCGCGATCGTCGTGGGCGAGACGTCGAGCACCTGCGTGTCGTCGTCGGTGACGTTGACGGTGCGGTTGGTGGTCAGGCCCTGCGCGGGCGCGTTGAACGAGATCGTCGTGGACTCGCTGGCGAGGTCCTGGTCCTGCACGCCGGTGACCACGACGTTCTGCGGCGTCGCGTAGTCGCTCGGCGTGAAGGTGAGCTGGCTCGTGCCCACGGTCGCGATCGTCGTGTCGGCGCTGCCGACGTTCACGATCACGTTGCCCGCCGGCTGGAACGCGAGCCGGACGGCGAAGCTCCCGGTCGCGCCCTCGTTCACGGCCAGGGACGGGTTCGGCGTCGCCTGGATGACCTGCGTGTCGTCGTCGTCGACCGTCACCTGCACGAAGCGGTCGGCCAGGCCGGTCGCGGCGAGGCGGATGCTCACCGACTCGTCGACGACGTTCACGTCCTGCGGCGCGGTGACGGTGACGTTCTGGAGCGTCGCGTAGTTCGCCGGCGTGAACGTGAGCGAGCTCTGCGACAGGGTGACCGCCGCGCTCGGCGACGCCGAGAGGCTGACGGTGACGTCGGCGGCCGGCATCTGCGTCAGCCGCACGCCAAACTGTGCGCCGGTGCCGTTGCCCTCGACGATCGTGCCGAGGTTGGCGGGCGAGGCGTCGATCGCGAGGATGTCGTCGTCGGTGACGTTCACCGCGACCGTGTGCGTCGGCACGCCTTCGGTCGCGGGATCGAGGACGAGGAGCGTCGTGTCGTTGTCGGTGTCGACGTCCTGCGTACCGGTCAACGTGATCGCCTGCGCCTGGTTCCAGTTGCTCGACGTGAAGGTGAGGGTCGAGGCCGACGTCGTGGCGATCGCGGGGTCCATGGTCGAGACCGCGACCACGACGCTGGCGCCGGGGCGCGCCGCGAGCTGGACCGAGACCTCGCCGGTCGAGCCCTCGGTCACGCCGATCGACGACGACGGGGAGACCAGGAGGATCTGGGTGTCGTCGTCGGTGATCATGACGAGGGCGCTGCCGTCCGCGACCTGGCCCATGCCGTCGAACAGCACGGTGACGGGGCTGTCGTCGGCGTCGTCGTCCTGCCCCGCGGCGAGGATGATCGTGCGCTCGACGTTCCAGTTGGCCGCGGTGAACGTGAGGCTCGCCGGGGTCGGCGTGAGCTGCGCGTTGCCGACCACGTCGATCGGCCGGTCGGCGGGCGGCGCCTCCGACAGCTTCACCCGCAAGGTCGTCTGACCGCCTTCGGTCACGGTGGTCGTGTCGGGGGTGACGACGACCCGGATGCCCTGCGGCGGCGCGTCGGTCATCGAATCGTCCGTCGCCGCGTCGCCGTCGTCGTCGCCGCCGGGCGGCTGGTAGACGGTCGAGTCGATCTTGCAGGCGGCGACGACGACGACGGCGAGCACGAGCGCGAGCGTGCGCATGGCTAGAACCTCCCCCGCACGACCGCGCCGGCGAGGCCGGGCGCCACGTGCGGCGCGACCGCGAGCCCGTCGTGCCGCTTCGGTCCGCCGGTGAACCACAGGACGGCGGCGCCCGCGCCGGCGGCCACGGC
>JAIOII010001378.1 GCA_019912685.1 Kofleriaceae bacterium | reverse complement strand
GCGCAGGCGATGGGCGCCGACGCGCGCGAGGTCGAGGCCGGCGTCCTGCACGTCACGGGCGGCGACGTCACGCCGGCGGCGCTCGTCGCCCGCCTCGCCGGCGGCGGCGTCGAGGTCGACGAGATCGTCGCCGAGGCGCCGACGCTCGAGGAGATGTTCATGTCGCTCGTGTCCGGCGATCGCGACCGGCCGGAGGCGGCGGCATGACGTTCGTGCGCCTGCTCCGCTGGGAGCTGTTCAAGCTCTACCGCCGGCCGTCGTCCTACATCGGCTTCGTCCTCTGCCTCGCCTTCTGCGCGGTCACGCTCTTCGGCTTCGGCTGGACGCAGTACAAGGGCCGCGAGATCCAGGGCCTCAAGCTCGACGCGAGCCAGTACCTGAACGGCCCCTTCTACGCCAACTTCGTCCTCAACATCGCGTTCTTCGCGCTCCTGCCGCTCGTCGTCGCCACCGTCGCCGGCAGCCAGCTCGCCGGCGAGGCCAAGGACGGCACGCTGCGCGCGCTGCTCGTGCGCCCGCCGTCGCGCACCCTCGTCTACCTCGCCAAGGCGGCCGCGAGCCTCATCTGGCTCGAGCTCGTGATCATCTTCCTCGTCGTCCTCTCGCTCCTCATCGGCCACGTCGCGTACGGCGGCGGCGATCTCCTCGTCTACATCTGGGAGTACAAGAGCGTCGGCTTCTGGCGCGTCGAGGCGAGCGACTGGCCGCTCGTGTTCGCGCTGTGCGCGCTCGGGGCAGGCGCGGCGCTCGCCGTGGTCGCGGCCGTCGCGCTCCTGCTCTCGGCGGTCACCGACAACCCCGTCGTCGCGCACGTCGGCACGCTCGGCGGCTTCTTCATCTCGACCGTGCTCCAGCGCCTGCCCGATCAGGTGATGGGCAGCTCGTTCAAGGAGCTCCTGCCCACGACGCACATGAACTTCTGGCACGAGATCTATCGCTGGGCCGATCCGGCAGGCGATGGCATGAACCGCGCGCGCGTGGTCGAGGACCTGCTCTGGTGTGGCGGGCTCACCGTCGCCTGCTTCGCCGCCGGCCTCTTCATCTTCGTCCGACGCGACGTCACGTCCTGACGGCGCGGGCGAGCCGTGAGATAGTCGGCGGATGCCCGAGGCGCCACGCCCAGGGGACCTCATCGGAGGTCGCTATCGCCTGCGGGAGATCGCGGGCAAGGGCGGCATGGCCGACGTGTGGCGCGCCGAGGTCGAGGGCGACATGGGGTTCCGCCGCGTCGTCGCGGTGAAGCAGATGCACCCGGCGCTCGCCGTGCAGTCGAACTACGTCGACATGTTCGTCGAGGAGGCCCGCCTGGGCTCGCAGCTCGAGTCGCCGCACCTCGCCGAGGTCCGCGACTTCGTCGCCGAGGACGGCAACTTCTACATGGTGATGGAGTGGATCGAGGCCGTCGACCTCGGCTCGTGGACGCGCTGGCACTACGAGCGCGGCGAAGGTCCGCGCTGGGAGCTGGTCGCCGCGATCGGCGTCGGCATGCTGCGCGGGCTCGCGGCGGCGCACGAGCGCCACGGCCCCGACGGCAAGGTGCTCCCGGTGGTCCATCGCGACGTGTCGCCGCACAACGTGCTGCTCACGACGCGCGGCCTGGTGAAGCTCATCGACTTCGGGCTCTCGCTCGCGCCGGACCGCGAGGCCGAGACCACGGATCCGGGCGTGGTGAAGGGCAAGATGTCGTACCTGTCGCCGGAGATCGTGGGCGGCGCGCGTCCGTGCCCGCAGTCCGATCAGTTCGCGGTGGGCTCGGTGCTCTGGGAGGCGCTCGTCGGGCGCAAGCTCTTCGACGGGCAGAACGACTACGAGACCTACGTGCGGCTGCGCGACTGCCAGGTGCAGCCGCTGCGCCCGCTCCGCCCCGACGTGCCGTCGGACTTCGCGGCCCTCATCCACCGCGCGCTGTCGCCGCGCCCCGATCAGCGCTTCCCCACCTCGCGCGAGTTCGCGCGCCAGATCGGGACCGCGCTCAAGAAGGTGCAGCTGCGCAAGGACCTGCACCACATGCTGTCGAAGTCGGTGCAGGAGGCGCGCGCCACCATGGGCATGAAGTCGCGCACCGGCGATCTCTCCGCGCTCACGCCCATCGCCGAGCTGCGCCCCGAGGAGCCGACCGCGATCGGCGAGCGCCTGCGCGGCCTGCGCCACAAGCTGCCGGGCTTCCTCGGCCGCAAGAAGGCTTAGTTCGTGCCGCCCGTCGCCGGTGTGGGCTCGGCGATGACGCGCGAGGGCGGCATCGAGAGGATCGGCGCGGGCTCGCCGGCGGCGATGCGGGCGCGGCGCTCGTTCTCGAGCTGCGCGGCGTCGGCGTAACGGTAGAGGTCGCTCATCAGGTCGCCGGCGAGGTCGGGGGCGTAGGTGCCGACCAGCTTCGAGGTGAGCGCGGCGAGCTTGTCGTCCTGGTACCAGACGTTGTTGCGCTTCGAGCCGTGGACCGCGCGGCGCGTGGTGAACATGAGCGTGCCGGTCTTCACGTCGAACATCGTCGCCTCGATGTAGCCGTACACCTCGTGGTGCTGCCCGGGGAGGAAGAGCGCGCCGACGCCGGTGGCGTAGCCCCAGGCCCAGCGGTTCGCCTTCTTCTTCTTCGCGAGCACCTCGCGATAGAGGATCACGTAGCGGAGGCGGTAGCGCGCCGCGACCTCGCGCAGCGCCTCCATGCCGAGCGCGCCCGACGGGATCGGCATGATCTCGGTGATGAGCGAGAACGGCTCGGTGCCGCGCAGCTTGCGCACGAACGGCGCGACGCCGGCGGGCACGCGGTAGTCGGGGCTCGGGCCCCGCCAGTCCGTGGCGGTGAGCACCGGGATGACGCCGACGCGCGCGGGCAGATCGAGCTCGATCGGCGCAGCGAGGATCTTCTGCAGGTTCTCCTCGGTGAGCTGGCCCTGCGGGTCGCGCGCGAAGACCGACTTCTCGAGCGGCGGCGGCATCGGTTGCGCGGCCGCGGCGGAGGCCGGCGCCTCGGCCATGCGGGCCGAGGCCATCTGCATCTTCTGGGCGCCGCACCCGGCGGCGACGAGGACGAGGGCGGCGACGAGGGCGAGCTTCGGATAGACCAGTGGCGTTGCGTGGCGGATGCGGGTCGACACGTCAGGCTCCTTTCGGCGCCGGACGGCGACGCCGGTTACGCCCGGTAGAACGTGACCGGCTCGCGCCGCTTACAGTCGCGCGGCAGGGGCCGGCGCGGCGACGCCGCCGTCCCGGGCGACGGCGACGGGGTTTCGAGGGTGGCCATGGCGGCCAGGAGGATGGCGGGATCGATCGTGCGCATGGGCGTTTGTCGAGTGGGAAAGGAGAGACGGAAGGAGGCGGGACGCGGTGTGTAGAGCCGCTCCCGCGCGCGCGCAAGTGGCGACCGGAGTTGCCGGCCGCCCCCCCCAGGGAAACCGCCGGTAACCTATGGCACCAGCTGGCGCAGATGCCAGCTCTGCAGGTGGGTTTTCCGCTCGGCGTCCGCCTGCGCGCGCTGCAGGTGGAGCGCCATCTGCGCCACCGTGAGCACGAGGCCGAGGTTCGCGGCGACGAGCACGACCACGGTGCCCACCGGATCGCTCCCGATCACCCACGACCGGATCGTGATGCCGCTCTCGTCGATCCAGAAGGTGCGCGGCAGGACGCCCGCCCACTCGAGCGCGAGCGGCAGGAGCAAGACGAGCACGGCGTTCACCACGACCGGGATCGCGGAGTGCCGCGCCGGCGAGGCGAGGAACGTGAGCGTCGAGGCGATGACGATGCCGGGCATGACCATGAGCGGGCTGAAGTACACGCTCGTGAAGAACGGCATGAGGCCGTCGGTGAAGATCGCGAGCAGGTAGAGCCACTGCGACGGGCGCGCCTCGCGCTTCGACAGCCAGTACGCGAAGCCGGCGTTGCCGAGCGCGAGGACGAGGATGACGATCGGGATCGTCCAGTCCTTCACGCCGAGCCAGAGCAGGGCGGGGAGGAACAGCAGGTAGCCGAGGTACGCGAGCGCGCCCGCGGTCATGTACGAGCGGTGGGCGCCGATGCGCGCGCGCATGATCGCCGCCTCGACCTGCGGCGGCGTCTCGGCCGGCGGCTCGAGGAGGAGGCGGCCGACCTGCGCGGCGGCCTCGCCGTTGCCAGGATCGAGCGCGAGCGCCCGCCCCGCGGCGCGCATCGGCGCCCACCGCTCGTACATGACCGCGGGCGCGCTCGCGTACCTCGGCTACCTGCTGTTCCTCCCCG
>JAIOII010001377.1 GCA_019912685.1 Kofleriaceae bacterium | reverse complement strand
CGGCGCGCTCTACGCGTTCCGCCGTCACCCGCGCGGCGCCGGCATGTCGGCGCGCATGCGTCGCTTCGCCGAGGTCGCGGACGCGTACTTCGCCGAGAGCTACGCCGGCGAGCGCGTGCCGCCGAGCGACCTCGTCCACGTGACCTGCACCGGCTACGAGTCGCCGAGCGCCGCGCAGCGCCTCGTCGCCGCACGGGCGTGGCCCACGCGCGTCGTGCACGCGTACCACATGGGGTGCTACGCCGCCTTGCCCGCCGTGCGGCTCGGCGAGGGCCTCCTCCTGCGCGATCCCGATCGCGCCGCGCGCGTCGACATCGCGCACACCGAGCTGTGCTCGCTCCACCTCGACGCGTCGGCGCACGACCTCGAGCAGCTCGTGGTGCAGAGCCTCTTCGCCGATGGCTTCATCCGCTACTCGCTGCGGCGCGACGGCGGGCGCGGGCTGCGCCTGCTCGCGATGCACGAGGTGATCGCGCCGGAGAGCGCGGACGCGATGACCTGGATCCCCGGCGAGGCCGGCATGCGCATGACGCTGTCCCGCGACGTGCCCGAGCGCATCGCGGGCCTCCTGCCGGCGTTCGCCGAGGAGCTGCTGGGGCGCGGCGGGCTCGGGCCACGCGACGCGGCGGCGTGCGTCTTCGCGGTCCACCCCGGGGGGCCGAAGATCATCGACCGGGTGCGAGACGCGCTGGAGCTCGCGGAGGCCCAGGTCGGCGCGAGCCGCGGCGTGCTGCGGGAGCGCGGGAACATGTCGTCCGCGACCTTGCCCCACATCTGGAGGCGCATCCTCGCCGACCCCGCGGTCGCGCCCGGCACGAAGGTCGCGAGCCTCGCCTTCGGGCCGGGCCTGACGATCTGCGGGGCGCTCTTCGAGAAGACATGCTGACCGCCGCCTTCGTCGCCCTCGTGATCGTGCAGGGCCTCGCGATGGCGTTCGACGAGGCCTGGTTCCACCGCCGGCGCGGGCTCCCGCGCTGGGAGCGCATCGGCCATCCGATCGACACGCTCACCGTCGTCGCATGCTTCGCGTGGCTCGTCGCCGCGTCGCCCTCGGCGACGGCCCTCGGCGTCTTCGTCGCGCTGGCCCTCGCCTCGTGCCTCGTCATCACCAAGGACGAGTGGATCCACGCGCGGTGCTGCCGTCCCGGCGAGCACTGGCTGCACGCGCTCCTCTTCGTGCTGCACCCGCTCGTGCTCGGCGCGGGCGCGGCGGTGTGGTGGCGCGACGGCCAGGCCGCCGTCCTGGGCGTGCAGCTCGTGGTCGTCGCGGTCTTCGGGACCTACCAGCTCGTCTACTGGAACCTGGTGGCCGCGCCTACGACGCCCGCTGGCCCAGCGCGAACGCGGCGCCCTGCGGATCCTCGCAGACGGCGATCGGGAAGCCGCCCGGTCCGTCGACGGGGCCGAACCCGACGCGTCCGCCGCCGGCGGTGACCTGCGCCGCCGCGGCCGCGAGATCGTCGACGCCGAAGCAGAACAGCCAGTGCGTGTGGATGCCCGGCGTGCGCGCGCTGTCGACGACGCCGCCGACCGCGGGGCCGCCCGCGGTCCACGCGAACGTCTGGTACGCGCCGAGCTCGCCGAGATCCAGCGTCGCGAGCGCGTGCCAGCCGAAGAGCTCGGCGTACGTCGGCCACACCTTCGCGTGATCGGTCGTGTTGAGCTGGTGCCAGATCACCTCGCCGGGCGGCGGCGGCGCCGGTCCCGCGAGGTCGTCGCACAGGCCGACCACCGCGCCGAGCGGGTCGCGCACGACGGCGACCTTGCCGCCGTCGGGATCCGGGCGCACCGGCCCCAGCGGCTCGCCGCCCGCGCCGATCATCTGCAGCACGCCGGCGTCGACGTCGTTCACGCTGGCCAGGCCGAGCCAGTGCGCGGGCGCGCCGCGCGCGGCCGCCTGCTCGGGCAGGGGCGCGATGCGACACGACGTGCGGTGGTCGACGTCGAGGAGCGCGGCGTAGAACGCGTGCGCGGCGGCCGTGTCGGTGGTCCTCAGCTCGTAGCGGCGGAACATCCGCGCCGGGTCATACCACGCGCCGGCACCGGGATAGACTCCGCGCCATGAGCACGCGACCGACGCGCAACCGGCAGTTCCGCCTCGCCAGCCGGCCGGAGGGCAAGGTCCAGCGATCGAACTTCGACGCCGTCGACGGTGACGTGCCGTCGCCCGGGGCGGGGCAGCTCCTCGTGCGCACGAAGTACCTGAGCCTCGATCCCACCAACCGCGTGTGGATGCAGGACATCGAGCAGTACCTGCCGCCCGTGCAGATCGGCGAGGTGATGCGCGGGGTCGGCCTCGGCGAGGTGATCGAGTCGCAGCACCCGGACTTCAAGGCCGGCGATCTCGTGATCGGCATGGTCGGCTGGCAGGAGGTCGCCGTGCTCGACGGCGGCGGGCCGAACAAGCCGACGCGCTTGCCGCCCGGGCTGCCGTTCCCCGAGCCCGCGTTCCTCGGCGCGCTCGGCGTCACCGGCATCACCGCGTACTTCGGCTTGCTCGAGCTCGGCAAGCCGAAGGCGGGCGAGACCGTCGTCGTCTCGGCGGCGGCCGGCGCGGTCGGAAGCGTCGCCGGGCAGATCGCGAAGCTCCAGGGCTGTCGCGTCGTCGGCATCGCGGGCAGCGCCGACAAGTGCGCGTGGCTGACGGGCGAGCTCGGGTTCGACGCGGCGATCTGTTACCGCGACGCCGACTGGAAGGAGCAGCTGCGCGCCGCGTGCCCGGAGGGCATCGACGTCGACTTCGAGAACGTCGGCGGCGACATCATGAGCACGGTGCTCGCCGGGATGAACCTGCACGGGCGCGTCGTCCTGTGCGGCCTCATCTCCGGCTACAACACCGGCAAGCGGATGCTCGGGCCGTTCGACACGGTGCTGATGAAGCGGCTCACCGTGTCGGGCTTCATCATCCTGGATTACGCGCCGCGCTTCATGGAAGCCGTCATGCAGCTCGGGCAGTGGATGATGCAGGGCAAGCTGCGTCACGCCGACACGATCGTCGACGGCCTCGACGCCGCTCCCGAGGCGCTCAACATGCTCTTCGACGGCGGCAACCGCGGGAAGCTCCTCGTCCGCGTCGCGGTCTCCCAATAATTTCCAGATCCTCGCGCCGCCGGGTGGCACGTGCGATGCAGCCGAGCGCTGCGCAACGAGCCGACGGCTCCAAGGTCGCGAGCGCACGAGCGGGGTCCTGTGCGCTGGTGCCCCGCGAGCGCGAGAGCACGGGCTCGAACGACCACGAAGTCTTGCGAGGAGGCGACGATGCTTCAGATCTGGAAACTTCCGGGAGCGGTGATCGAGCTGGTGGTGGGGACGATGATCGTCATGGTCCACCTCGGCCTGTCGGGCGCCTATGCGAACCGCGCGCTCCCGGTGCCGCCGCCGCGTCCGCGCACTCCCGTCCTGTTCGACTGACGTCGCGAGCCGCGATCTCTGCGCGGGGGGACGCAAGGCATTCGCTCTTCGCCGGGCGCGCCGGTGGATGTGACGCACCGCGAGGGCCGTGAGGGCGGGCACGACCGGTGCAGTGATGGAGGGCATGACGGACTCCACGCGTGGCATCGAAGACCTTCGCTCCCGGCTGCTCGACGAGCACGTGCATCTCGCGACCCTCTGCCAGCGCGTGGTGGCGACGTTCGAGGAGGGTGATCGCGAGGCGTGCGACGCCACGTTCCGCGAGCTCGAACGCTCGCTCGAGGAGCACCTCACGTTCGAGGAACGCGAGCTCTTGCCCGCGCTTGCGCACGTCAATCGGCCGGAGGCCGACGCGATCCTCGAGGAGCACCGGAAGATCCGCAGCCGCATCACCGACCTGGGCGTCCACGTCGATCTCCACGCGGCGCGCGCGTCCGCGGTGAAGCAGCTCGTGCTCGATCTCGGCGCCCATGCCCGGCGCGAAGGCGAGATCCTGTATCGCTGGGCGGGGGAGGCGTTCGACGAGCCCACGCGGCGCAACTGGATGCGCAGCTTGCGCGTCTGGTGAACCTACGCCGCGCGCGTGGCGCGGGCGATGCAATGACCCACCGCATGGCCCTGACCAAGATCGCCGTGGGTGTCGACTTCTCGCCCGAATCCGACCGCGCCGTCGAGCACGCGATGATGATCGCGCGCGCCGCCGGCGCGGCGCTCCTGCTGGTCCACGTCGCGCGCGTGCCGCCGCCGACGAGCGCGGCGCCTCAGGTC
>JAIOII010001376.1 GCA_019912685.1 Kofleriaceae bacterium | reverse complement strand
CCGCTGCTCGATCCGCGCTCGGCGAGGCAGCGGGTGAAGAAGCGCTCGACGGCGCGCAGGCTGGCCTGCACGGCGGCGCGCGAGCGCGGATCGAGCAGCGGCGCCTCGACCGCCGCGTCGACGACGAGGCAGCCTTTCGGGGTGCGGCGCGGATCGCAGATGACGTCGAACCAGGCCCGGATGGCGGCGGGTGTCGCCTCCCTCGGTACCGGCTGCGACCGGGCGTAGCGGACGAGCGCCCGCTCGAAGCAGCCGGCCTTGCCGCCGAACGCGGCGTAGAAGCTCCCGCTGTTGATCCGCATCGCGGCGCAGAGGTCGCGCACCGAGGTCGCGGCGTAGCCGCGGCGCCAGAAGAGCTTCATCGCCCGCTCCGTGGCGCGGTCCAGGTCGAACTCGCGACGGCGTGCCATTCTTGAACGATTGTATCATAATGCGGCCATGTCCACCGCCGCCCTCACCGCGACCCTGGTCGTCGCCGCGCTCCACGTCGGGTTCATGATCCTCGAGTCGGTCCTCTGGACCACGCCGCGCGGCCGCCGCATCTTCGGCCAGACCGCCGAGGGCGCCGAGGCGACGCGGGTGCTCGCGCTCAACCAGGGCGTCTACAACGGCGGCGTGGCCGGGTTGCTCGCGTGGGCGGCGCTCACCGGGCGCGCGGACACGACGATCGCGCTCCTCGCGTTCGTGATCGCGATGGGCGTGGTCGGCGCCGCGACCGCCAAGCCCACGATCCTGCTCTTCCAGGCGCTCCCCGCGGCCCTCGCGCTCGCGCTGTACCTGGTCTAGGCGCGGCGCGCCCGCTCCTTGTCCTCGTCGGCGTCCTCCTCCTTCGACCGGTCGGAGAGGTAGAGGGTGCGGCCGTCGGGGCCGAGCACGCGGATCTCGACGCCGTAGCCGAGGAGGAAGAGCGTGCCGTCGCCCGCGACGCAGAGGTTGTCCTCGTCGCCGACCGTGCCGCCCATCAGGCGGTCGCCGGCCATGACGTCGACCCGCTCGCCATCGGGCGAGATGCGCAGGACGACGCGCGGGCTCGGGTTCCCCTCCTGGCGGCCGAGCAGGTAGAGGTTACCGGCATGGTCGGTGCCCATGCGGTCGCCGCGCACGCTCGTGATCGGCAGCTTGTCGGTGCGCCACAGGCGCTTGCCTTCGCGATCGAAGCACGCGACCCGCTCGCTGCGCTCCAGGAACAGCCGGCCGTCGGCGCCGAGGTGCAGCTTGGTGTAGTCGTCGACCTCGAGCGGGTGATGGCCGATGTCCTCGACGTACTTGCCGTCGACGTCGATCAGCTGGTGCCCGGGGGCGTACACCGGGCGCAGCTTCTCCGCGCGCTTGCCGAAGATGCCCGAGCGCGGCGGCCAGGTCGCGACCGGCGTGCCGTCCTCGGCGAAGCGCACCAGCCGCTCGTGGAGGAGCGCGAGGTACGTGCCGTCGACGTCGGCGAGGAACGCCTTCGCGTGATCCATGTCGAGCGTGTGCGTCGTCGCGTCGTCCGGCTGCCGGCCGCCGAGGCGGTCGAGGTCCGAGCCGTCGGCGGCGGAGAGCCGCACGAGCGAGTGCTTGTGCGGCTGCCACAGGATCAGCCGGCCGCGCGGGTCGAGCGCGAGCTTCGGGTCGTTGTCGGTGAAGTCGAGGCCCTTGCGCACCCAGCGCGCCTGCAGGTCCGGCCCGAGGCACCACACGGCGAAGTCGTGGTCGTCGTCCTCGCCGACGCAGTAGAGGTTCCCGTGCGCGTCGATGATCGCGTCGCGCAGCGAGGACCACTTGAAGCGGGCGAGCGCGCGCTGCGCCACGTCGACGGCGCCGCCGAACACGAGGTACCAGCGCGTCACCTCGGCGACGGGATGGAGCCGCGACCAGAGCTCGTCGGGCAGGTAGACGTCGGTCGAGCAGTACTGGCAGCGCACCATGCGGCTCGAGCCGTCGACGGAGAGCGGCGCCTTGCAGTGCGGACAGTAGAGGACGACCGGGTTCGCCGCCCGCGGCGCGCTCGCCGTTGCCGCGCCGCCGGCGCCGCCGCTCGCGAGCTGGGCGGCGTCCTCGCCGATCACCAGCTTCACCCCGAGCGCCTGGAGCTGGGGCGGCGCGTGGCGGATCGCCATCGGCTTGCCGCAGCCGACGCAGCCGATGCGCCCCTGCCCCGCCAGCTCGGCGGCGGCGTCGGGCACCGGCGTCTTGCAGGTCCCGCAGCGCGGCGGCTGGTTGCCGTACAGGAGCTGGTACGTGCCGCTGCCGGTCATGATGGTCGAGGTCGACCCTTCGTCGACCGCCAGCTCCGGCGCCTCGTCGACCGCGTCCTCGAGCAGCGAGTGCCACTGCTCGTCGGTCATCTCGGCGGTGCGGCGGCAGGAGCTGCACGTGATGCGGGGCGTGAACGCGTTGATCGGGATGGGCTGGCCGCAGCCGGCGCACCCCACGCGAAGCTCGATCGCGACTCCGTGCATGGACCGCGATCGTAGAGTCGGTCGCGGCCGGGTGTGACGCGTCAGGCCGCCTTTCGGAGCCCCCAGTCGCGAGAGGCGTAGTCGCGGAGGTCGCCCTCGAGCTGCCGGCGCGCCCGGAAGAGCCGCGACATGACCGTGCCGATCGGGAGGCGAAGCGCGAGCGCGATGTCCTTGTACTTCTCGCCGGCGAGGTCGGCGCGGGCCACGACCTCGCGGTAGTCCTCACCGAGGCGCGCGAGCGCGACCTTCACCTCGTCGGAGAGCAGGTCGTCGGTGAGCTGGACCTCCGGGTCGGGCGTGCAGTCGTCGGCGGTGCCGTAGATCGCCATGCGCGCGTCGCCCGGGCGCTCGGCGGCGAAGCGCTGGTGGCGGCGGCGCTTGCGATAGCCGTTGATGAAGCTGTTGACGAGGATGCGGTGCAGCCACGCCCGGACGTTCGAGCCCTCCTCGAAGCGCTCCCACGCGATCATCGCGCGCATGAGCGTCTCCTGGACGAGGTCGCGCGCGTCGTCGGGGTTGCGCGCGAGCCGGAGCGCCGCGCCCGTGAGCTCGTTCGTGTACGGGAGGCACGCCGCCGCGAACGCCGTGCGGTCGGGCGCCGGGACCGGCGCCGGCGCCGGCGCG
>JAIOII010001375.1 GCA_019912685.1 Kofleriaceae bacterium | reverse complement strand
CGGCGCGACGGCGTCGACGGTGAGCTCGGCGCCCGCCGCGTCGGTCGGCTGCTCGCGGCCGTGGTCGCGCACGTGGTTGAGCGCGACGTTGATCCCGATGCGATAGAGCCAGCTGCGCACGCTCGCCTCGCCGCGGAACCGATCGAGCGCCCGGAACGCGCGCACGAACGCCTGCTGCGCGACGTCGGCGGCGTCGGCGTCGTTTCGCACGTAGCGCCGCACGAGACGCCACAGCCCGCGCTGGTGGCGCTTCACCAGCTCGTCGAACGCGCCGCGCTCGCCGCGCTGCGCCCGCGCCACGAGCGCGCTGTCCAGATCGACCGCGTCCCCCGCATCGCTCACGCTCGAGGCCCAGGGAAGCGGGAGCACGGTGTCCACAGCGATCGGACCCGCGGCTTGCGCCGGGGGTTAGGTGGAAGTAGGCTGCCCTTCCAACTAGCTTCGATCGCTGGAGTTTCTCCCATGATCAACCCGGAACGCATGGACGATGTCGTCCGCCGCGGCGCGCACGTCAAGCCCGCCGTCGACGCCTGGCGCGCGGTCGACGAGCGCCGACGGCGCCTGCAGGGCGAGCTCGACGACATGCGTAGGTCCCGCAACGCGGCCAATGATCGCATGGCCAAGCTCGACAAGAAATCGGCGGAGTTCGCCGCCGCGCGCGACGAGCTGAAAGCGCTGTCGACGCGGATCAAGGAGGGCGAGGCCGAGCAGGTCCGGCTCGAGACCGAGTCGCAGGATCTCCTGCTCGGCATCCCCAACGCGCCGCACGCGTCGGTGCCGGCGGGAGCGTCGAGCGACGACAACCGAGAGGAGCGCGTCTGGGGCAAGGCGCCGGCGTTCTCGTTCACGGCGCGCGACCACCACGACCTCGGCGTGGGGCTCGGCATCCTCGACTTCGAGGCGGGCACCAAGATCTCGGGCGCGCGCTTCACGGTGCTGCGCGGCTGGGGCTCGAAGCTCACGCGCGCGCTCATCAATTACATGATCGATCTGCACACCGGCGCGGGCTACGAGGAGGTGTGGCCGCCGGCGATCATCCGTCGCTCGGCCTTGCGCGGCACCGGCCAGCTGCCGAAGTTCGGCGCCGATCTCTTCAAGCTCGAGATGGTGACCGGCGAGGATCACGTCCCCGACAACGACTTCTTCCTGTCGCCGACGGCCGAGGTGCAGGTGACGAACCTCCACGCCGACCACATCTTCGAGCCGGGCGAGCTGCCGCGTCATTACTGCGCGTACGCGCCGTGCTTCCGCGCCGAGGCCGGCGCGGCGGGCCGCGACACGCGCGGCCTCATCCGCCAGCACCAGTTCGACAAGGTCGAGCTCGTGAAGTTCGTGACGCCCGAGACGAGCTACGACGAGCTCGAGACCTTGATCGCGCAGGCGGAGAAGGTGCTCCAGGGGCTCGGCCTCCACTACCGCGTCGTCACGCTGTGCACCGGCGACATGAGCGCGACGTCGGCGAAGACGTACGACATCGAGGTGTGGCTGCCCGGGCAGGACGCGTTCCGCGAGATCTCGTCGTGCTCGAACTTCGAGGACTACCAGGCGCGGCGCGCCAAGATCCGCTACCGGCCGGCGGCCGGCGACAAGCCGCGCGCGGTTCACACGCTCAACGGGTCCGGGCTCGCCGTGGGCCGGACCCTGGTGGCGATCCTCGAGCAGTACCAGGACGCCGACGGCTCGGTCGTCATCCCGCCGGCCCTGCGTCCGTATGTCGGCGGCACCGAACGCATTTCGCCGGCGCAAAAACCGAACGGATGATCCTTTACAAGAGGGGGCCGCTCCATATACTGCGCGTCACCTCTGGGGTTCCCGGAGGAGTGGCCGAGTGGTCGAAGGCAGCGGTCTTGAAAACCGCCGAGCGCAAGCTCCGGGGGTTCGAATCCCTCCTCCTCCGCAAGGCTGACAACCGAATAGCTCGATCGTCGTCTTGCCATTGGCCCATGGAGAGATGGCCGAGTGGCTGAAGGCACCGGTTTGCTAAACCGGCGTATGGGGGATTCCCTGTACCGAGGGTTCGAATCCCTCTCTCTCCGCAATCTTGTCCGCAACGTTGAAACAGGTTTGGCAACTCGATTTGGATCCGTAGCTCAATGGATAGAGCACCGGTCTACGGAACCGGGGGTTAGAGGTTCGACCCCTCTCGGATCCGCCGCATGTTGGTCGACGAAGACCTGATGGGTCATTTCATGGGTCTGGCGCTCGACGAAGCACGGCTGGCCGCCGCGGTCGGCGACGTGCCCGTCGGAGCGATCGTCGTGGGTGACGAAGGCACCATCCTCGGTCGCGGCCGCAACCGCCGCGAGGAGCGTGGTGACCCGACCGCCCACGCCGAGGTCGAAGCGCTCCGCGACGCCGCGGCGCGCATCGGTCACTGGCGCGTCGACGCGCTCCTGGTGGTGACCCAGGAGCCGTGTCCGATGTGCGCCGGCGCCATCGTCAACGCGCGCGTGCGGCGCCTGGTGTTCGGTTGCTCGAACCCCAAGGCCGGCGCGGTGCAGACGCTCTACCAGATCTGCACCGACGCGCGGCTCAACCATCGTGTCGATGTCGTCGGCGGGGTCCGCGCCGACGAGTGTGCCGCGGAGCTCAAGCGCTTCTTCGAGGCGCTGCGCGCCGAAGGTCAGAAATAGTTCTTGGAGGGGTGTCCGAGTGGTCGAAGGTGCCTGTTTCGAAAGCAGGTAGGCGAAAGCCTCGGGAGTTCGAATCTCCCCCCCTCCGCCGAGAAGAAGAGCCTCTGGACAGGTGACCGAGTGGCCGAAGGTGCACGATTGGAAATCGTGTGCACTGAAAGGTGCCGAGGGTTCGAATCCCTCCCTGTCCGCCACGGCACCGAACGCCGAGGACGACGACGATCGAGCTAGCGGATCAGTTTATGGTCCCGGGTGACGCAACGTCTGTGAACCCCGCCAGGCCCGGAAGGGAGCAACGGTAGCGGAACGAGCGGGTGCCTGGGGCCACCTTTTTTTCGGGCAGGCGCTACAGTGCCGCGGCCGCGTCATGAGCTATCTCGTCCTCGCACGGAAGTACCGCCCCGCGACGTTCTCCGAGGTCGTCGGACAGGAGCACGTGACGCGGACGCTCGCCAACGCGTTCGCCACCGAGCGCGTCCACCACGCCTTCCTCTTCTGCGGCCCGCGCGGCGTCGGCAAGACGACCCTGGCGCGCATCCTCGGCAAGGCCCTCAACTGCGAGAAGGGCCCGACGGCGGAGCCGTGCGGCGCGTGCAGCGCGTGCGTGTCGATCACCGCCGGCAACGCCGTCGACTACTACGAGATGGACGGCGCCTCGAACCGCGGCATCGACGCGATCCGCGACCTGACCGAGGCCGTCCGCTACCAGCCGGCGGTGCTGCGCAAGAAGGTCTACGTCATCGACGAGGTCCACATGCTGACGACGGAGGCGTTCAACGCCCTCCTGAAGACGCTGGAGGAGCCTCCGCCGCACGTGACGTTCGTGCTCGCGACGACCGAGCCGCACAAGGTGCCGGTCACGATCCTGTCGCGCTGCCAGCGCTACGACTTCAAGCTCGTGCCGTCAGCGCGGCTGCACGCGCACCTGACGCGCATCTTCGCGGCCGAAGGGCTGACCGTCGCGCCCTCGGCGCTGTCGCTCATCGTGCGCGAGTCGGGCGGCTCGGCGCGCGACGCGCTCTCGCTGTCCGACCAGGTCATCTCGTTCGTCGGCAAGGACACGATCTCCGAGCAGCACGTCGCCGAGGTCCTCGGCGTCGCCGACCGCGCGCTGACGCGCGGGCTGGTCGCGGCGCTGGTCGGCGGC
>JAIOII010000019.1 GCA_019912685.1 Kofleriaceae bacterium | reverse complement strand
GTCACGAGCTTCACGACGCCCGCGCTCCCCGGCGGCAGCGCGCTCTACGTCCTCGCCGTCGGCCGCCTCGCGGATCTCCCGCGACAGGCGACGGGCTTCTCCCTCCTCGCGGTCGCCGACGGTGGCGTGATCGCCACCCTGCAACAGGATCCGACGGTGTACGCGCTGCACGCGTCGCCCGACGCGCCCGCGGTCGACATCCGCGAGGCGAGCTCCGACGCGCTCCTCGCCGGCAACCTCGCGTACGGCGCGATCGGCGGCGTGCAGGTGCCGCCCGGAGACTACACGCTCGACTTCTACGCGGCCGGCTCCGCGCCGGGAACGCCCGCGGCGTCGGCGCAGGTGACGGGCCTCGCCGCCGGTCAGCGCTACCTCGCGATCGCGACCGGGTTCCTGTCACCCGTCGGCGACGAGCCCGCGTTCCAGCTCGTGGCCGTGCGCGACGACCTCGCGGTCGACGCCGGCGGCGCGCGCATCGGCGTCGTGCACGCGTCGCCCGACGCGCCGACCGTCGACGTCGGCACCGCGATCGGCGCGGTGATGGACCAGCCCGCGCTGGTCGAGGACCTCGACTTCGCCGAGAGCGCCGCGGGCGAAGGGCTCGCCGTGCCCGCGGCGTCCCTGCGCATCGGCGTCGCCGCGGCGAACACGACCGCCGCCGTCGCCACGTTCGATGTCACCACGACCGCCGGCCTGCGCGCCTTCGCCGTCGCCACCGGGGCGCTGAGCCCGGCCGCGGGCGAGCAGCCGTTCCGCCTCACCATCGTCAACACCTCCGCGTCGCCGTGGACGGCGACCGCGATCGCCCCCAACTGAAGGAGCTCGCCGTGAAGAAGACGCTCGTCACGTTCCTCCTCGTCGCCGTCGCCGCGTGTGGCGGTTCATCCACGTCGTCGCAGGCCACCGCGCCGACCGCACCGCCGGGCGAGGCGCCCCCTGTCAGCGCCGACATCGTCGACACGGCGATCGCCGCCGGGTCGTTCAAGACCCTGGTCACGGCCGTCGAGGCCGCGGGGCTCGTCGAGACCCTCAAGGGCGACGGCCCGTTCACGGTGTTCGCCCCGACCGACGAGGCGTTCGCCAAGCTGCCGCCGGGCACGGTCGAAGGGCTCCTGGCCGACAAGGCCAAGCTCACCGCCGTGCTGACCTACCACGTCGTGGCGGGCAAGGTGACCGCCGCCGACGTCGCCACGATCAGCGAGGCGACGACCGTCCAGGGCGCGACCCTCGCGATCGACACGTCCGCGGGCGTGAAGGTGAACGACGCGAGCGTCGTCACCGCCGACGTGATGGCGACGAACGGCGTCATCCACGTGATCGACACGGTGCTCCTGCCCCCGATGTGACCGATCGCGGCGCCTGCCGGCCGGGGAACCGCTGACGCACGCTCGGGTTGCCAACGCGCGTCACGACAAGTAGGGTTGGTCGATCGCCGGTTCTACCCCGGCCGGAGGCTTTGATGGCCACGCTGTTCCGCGAGAATTCCACCACTTCCACGCCACCGCCGTCCGCGGACGAGCCGGCGGCGCTCGACACGCTCGTCACGCTCACGCCGGTCGCCGCGACCAAGGTCAACGAGATCCGCGAGGCCGAGGCGATCGAGGCCGAGATGGGCCTGCGCCTCCGCGTCGTCGGCGGCGGCTGCGCCGGGTTCTCGTACGACCTCTACTTCGACACGCCGACCGAGGTCGACCAGCAGTTCGAGGTCGAGGGCGTGAAGGTCGTCGTCGACGAGATGAGCCTCATGTACCTCGTCGGCACGCAGATCGACTACGTCGAGGGCCTCCAGGGCGCGGGCTTCAAGTTCCAGAACCCGAACGTGAAGTCGACCTGCGGCTGCGGCAGCTCGTTCGCCGTCTGACGGGCCGTGGCTGACATCGGCCACATCCTCGCGCGCGAGCTCGGCGCCGAGCAGGTGATCCTGCGGGGCGACGAGCGGCTCGACGACTACGAGCGCGACGAGAGCCCGATGGCCCCGCACCCGTGCGACGCGGCGGCCCTGTGCCGCACGACCGAGGAGGTCGCGACGGTCCTGCGGCTCTGCCGCGAGCACAGGGTGCCGGTCACGCCGCGCGGCGCCGGCAGCGGGCTCACCGGCGGATGCCTGCCGGTGCGCGGCGGCGTCGTCCTCTCCGTCGAGCAGATGACGGCGATCAAGGAGATCTCCGCGGACGACATGATCGCCGTGGTCGAGCCCGGCGTGGTCACGCAGACCTTGCAGAACGCGGTCGAGGAGCAAGGGCTCTTCTACCCGCCGGATCCGGCGAGCCTCGAGTACTGCTCGATCGGCGGGAACGCGGCGAACAACGCGGGCGGTCCGCGCGCGTTCAAGTACGGCGTCACGCGCGAGTACGTGCTCGGCCTCGAGGTCGGCCTGATGGGCGGCGAGGTGCTGCGCGTCGGGCGGCGCTGCACCAAGGGCGTCACCGGGTACGATCTCACCGCCGGGTTCGTCGGCAGCGAGGGCACGTTCGGCGTGATCACCGAGCTGACCTTGCGGCTCCTGCCCAGGCCGCCGGCGCAGGCGACGCTGCTCGCGGTGTTCCGCTCGGTCGCCGACGCGGGGCGCGCGATCACGGCGCTCATCGGCCGCGGCATCCGGCCGCGCGTGATCGAGCTCGCCGACAAGTCGTCGATCGATCACATCCGCCCGCGCTCGCGCTACAAGTTCCCGGAGACGGCGCACGCGATCGTGCTGGTCGAGGTCGACGGCGACGGCGACACGCTCGGCATGCAGATCGAGCGCATCGGCGAGGACTGCGACGCGCACGGCGCGATCGACATCTTCGCCGCCAACGATCCGGCGGAGCGGCGGGCGCTGTGGGAGGCGCGGCGGCAGATCTCGCCGGCGCTCAAGGAAGCGCACCGCTACAAGATCGGCGAGGACGTCTGCGTGCCGCGGAGCGCGATCGTCGAGATGCTCGCGCGCGTCGACCGCATCTCGGCGGAGACCGGCGTGCCGACGGCGGTCTTCGGCCACGCCGGCGACGGCAACCTGCACGTCAACCTCATGTCCGACGACGATCCCGCCGATCCGGCGGTGATGCAGAAGCTCGAGCACGCGTGCGGGCGCGTCTTCGCCGACGCGGTGGCGCTGCGCGGCACGCTCTCGGGCGAGCACGGCATCGGGCTGGTGAAGCGCGACTACATGCCGCTCGAGCAGAGCGAGCGCGTGCTCGAGTGGCAGCGGCGGTGGAAGGCGATGTGGGATCCCGACGATCTGCTCAACCCCGGCAAGATCCTCCCGGCGCGGCGGGCGGCGTGCTCGGAGTAGGCACGGAGCTCGCGCATACGGAGCTGGTCGCGCGCGCGGCGGCGTCGCTCACGGCGCGGCCGGGACGACGGCTCGAAGCGATCGAGCTGCGGCGGGCCGCGGTCGCGGTGCTGCTCGTCGATCGCGGCGGCGTGTGCCGCGTGCCGCTCATCGTGCGCGGGCACGACGCGCCGGTGCACGGCGGCCAGATCGCGCTGCCCGGCGCAGCTCGATCGCTTCGAGCCGTCGTCCCGGCCGCGCCGTGAGCGACGCCGCCGCGCGCGCGACCAGCTCCGTAT
>JAIOII010001374.1 GCA_019912685.1 Kofleriaceae bacterium | reverse complement strand
TCCGCGGCGCGCGCGCCGACCCGGCGCGCCTGCTCGAGCTCCCAGAGCTTCGCGCGCAGGACGGCGCGCGCGGTGCGCCGGTTCTGCGACTGGTCGCGCTCCGACTCGACGCGCACGACGAGCCCGGTCGGCCGGTGCACGAGGCGCACCGCCGAGTCGGTCTTGTTGCGGTGCTGGCCGCCGGCGCCCGAGCCGCGCATCGTGGTCTCCTCGAGGTCACGCTCGTCGAGCCGGACCACGGCGTCGGCGGGCTCCGGCAGGACCGCGACCGTGATCGTGCTCGTGTGCACGCGGCCCCGCTTCTCGGTCGGCGGCACGCGCTGCCAGCGGTGCCCACCGCTCTCGTCCCGGAACGTCTCGACGGCGCGCGCGCCGGAGAACCGGAGGACGGTCAGCCCCGCCGCTTCCTCGACGATCTCGGACTCAAAGCCCCCTCCGCCCTGCGAGGCGGAGGTAAATGCGAGCCTGTTCGGTCACGAGCAGCTTCGCGTCATCGCCGCCTTCGGCGGCACGGATCTCTACGATGATCGATTTCATGGCGCCGCCAGCCTAGCAGCGCTGTCAAGCCGGTCCCCGGAGCGCGCCACCGGCGTCCGTCCCTCAACGGCCCTTGGCCCGCAGCTCTCGATCCGCCGTCACGCGCCTCAACTCGCCGAACAGCAAGTCGATCAAGGCGAGGAATCTCTCACGATGTTCCGCTTGGTTGCCGGTCACGTGCGTCATTTCGGTTCGGAAACGCTCCACGAGCGTACTGAAGTCGAAGGGAGCGGAGAGATGCATCTCCGTCAGCTGTCGCTGATCGTTGTCGCTCCCGCGCAGGCTCTTGCTCAGCGCGAGATCGTGCCGCTCGAGGACGAACACCTCGAGCTGCGTAAGCTCGGGAAATCGTCGTTCGAGGCGATCTTCGAAGAACCAAGGGTACTCACCGATGAACGATCGTCCGACCGGGATGCGCAGCCCGGTTTCGACGCCGGCCATGTCAGCGGCGACGCGGAGCGCGTCGGAGACGCCGTCGTACGTGTCGATGTCACTGGTGGTCGATTCCGCATTGTGAAGAGCGGCTGCGCCGCCGCCTGTAATGATGATCCGGGTCGGCTCGGAGAGATGACGATCGACAGAGCGGAGGAACGTTTCCAGCTCCGTCTGTCCGAAAATGCGACCTGCTTCGTAGCTGGTCACTTGGTCTCGAACTTTTCGAACAGGGAGCGAAATGTGTCGATGTCCATGTTCATCTGGAAGCCCCACTTCTTGGCCAACGGAAACTCGCGAACAAGTCCTTCACGAGGCCCCGTGAGAAAGAAGTCTCTTGTCGACGTCAGGCGGCCATCGCGCAGGTTCTCCGCCATTCCGACGAGGCGGCGATCTCCACCAAGCGTAGCGGCGAGCTCTAGGAAGAATCCGAGCGAGTGTTTGTCTTCCGGTCTGGAGACCAGTGCTGCCAGTTCCCTGATGTCCAGCTCGTCTCGCAGCCGCCAGAAGCAAAGCGGAAGGCAACGTGCAACCGTCGGATCGCGCCTGGCCAAGCCGGTCCCTTCCACGAGAACCGCTGCACGTTCGTCTTCGGGAACGTCCAGCGGGACGACACCGCGAAGCGGCGCGCCAAGGCTCACGAGCCTTCGCTTGCTGATTTCATCGCTGGCCGTTATCTGAGGACGTGGCGGAGCACTACTCGCCGCGACCAGCGCTCGAAGCGTCTCCGCTTCGGGATGCTGGAAGTTCGCTTCGAACACCTCCTTCTGACCATCGAAATCCGAACGCGCGAGCTGGGCTCGACGCAACGCTTTCAGCTCAGCGTGCGCACCCGCGAACGAGACATCGGCGAGCTCGGCGAGCTCGCCGACGGAACCCCGCGCCCGCTCTCCCCAGAGAAGGAGGAGCAGCCGTCGCCGTACCTTCGACGTGACGAGGTACTCCAACATGAGTACTATATATCATATAATCCGATGATTGTAGAATATCGTATATTACGACAACTGTAACTTGTTTGATTTGTTCAGGTACCGTTGCTGACGCCCCAGGAGTAGTCGAGGTCGGCGATGCGCCCGAGGAACGCGTCGAGGGACGGGGACGGGGTCGCGAGGAGGGCGGCGAGCGTGTCGCGGCCGGCGGCGAAGTCCTTCAGGCCGGGCAGCTCGACCGTGTAGAAGCGCAGGCGATCGACGCCGGCGAGGCGCGCGGCGAGGAGCTGGAGCATCGTCATGAGCTCACGGTTGCCGCCGAAGGCGCCGCAGCCCCAGAAGCCGGTGCGGATCTCGACGGCCACGCCGGGCCAGCGGCGCCGTGACTCGAGCGCGGCGGCGGCGAAGCCCGTGTACGCGGTCGTGAGGATGCGATCGATCTGGCGGCGGTCGTAGGGGCCCGACCCGACGGGCGCCGCGATCGCGACGAGGTTGCTGCGGGTCGGCGGCGCGAGCACGCGCGTGTGCTCGCGCACGATCGACGGCGACGCGGCGGCGAAGCGGTTGCCGTAGAGGACGCGCGTGTCGAGCGCGCACCGGCGCTCGACGCCGGCGACGAGCACGGGCGTGGGCGCGCCGTCCTCCTCGGTGCGCGCCGGGAGCTTCTCCGCGAGCAGCGCCTCGCGCAGCGAGCCGAGGGCAGGGTGCTCCGCGCACTGGAGCTCGTCCTGCGCGAGGAGCCGCGAGCCGTACGCGACGAACAGCTCCGGGTCGGCGAAGTTGACGTGCCACACGCCGGCGTCGTCGCCGTAGTCGTAGACGCCGGGCACCGCCGCGATGTCGGTCGGCGCGAGCGCCACGCGCTCCGGTAGCGGCGCGGCGGCCCAGCGCGTCAGCTCGATCGTCCCGCCGTGCACGGCGTCGGGCGGGCACGCGAGGTCCCAGACGAGCTGCTTGTTGGGATGGCGCAGCTGCGGCGGATGGAGTGAGAGGAGCGCCGAAGGCCGGAATTCTCGACGGAGGAGTGGCCGCATCGTGTCAGTAATACACTGTCATCCGCCGCGCGCAAGCGCACGGGCGCCGGCGCGCGCTCCGGAACCTGCACGCGGGAGTCGAAAGCGGGCGGGAGTGGCGTTGATCCGCGTTCACGCCGCGTGCTGGTATGGGCGATGTCCGGGGAGGGACGCGTTCACGCATGCACGATCCTGCACGTCTCCATGTCTCGCGCTTCGGGAACCCGAAGGCGCCGCCGCTCGAGTCGACGATCGGCGCCGAGCAGCCGTCGGCGTCGATGGGCACGCTGCTCCAGGCCAGCCATCAGCTCAGGTCGAACACCAGCACCTCGGCGCCGTCGCCGGTGATCCCCAGCTCGCCCGGCGCGCTCGTCGAGACCGCGTCGCCCGCGCCCAGCTCGGTCCCCGCGACCTGAGCCTTGCCGCGCGCGACGTGGATCCACGCGTGCCGCCCCGGCGGCACGACGTGAGTCGCCGACTCGCCGCGGTCGAAGAGGCCGGCGTACACGCGCACGTCCTGGTGGATCGAGACCGAGCCGTTCGCGCCGTCGGGTGACGCGACGAGGCGCAGGACGCCGCGCCGCTCGCCCTCGGGGAACGCGATCTGCTCGTAGCCGGGCGCGTGGCCGCGGCGGTCGGGGATGATCCAGATCTGGAGGAAGTGCACCGGCTCCGTGCGCGACGGGTTCATCTCGCTGTGGCGCACGCCGGTGCCGGCGGACATGCGCTGCACCTCGCCGGGGCGGATGACGGATCCGTTGCCCATCGAGTCCTTGTGCGCGAGCTCCCCGTCGAGGACGTACGAGAGGATCTCCATGTCCTGGTGACCGTGCGCGCCGAAGCCCATGCCGGGGGCGACGGTGTCGTCGTTGATCACGCGCAGGGCGCGGAAGCCCATGTGCTGCGGATCGTGGTAATCCGCGAACGAGAAGGTGTGGAAGCTGTCGAGCCAGCCGTGATCGGCGTGGCCGCGCTCGCGAGCCCGACGGATGGTGAAGGACGTGTTCGCTGGGCTGGTCATGGGGCCTCCATGTGAGTCTGGCGAGCGTGAGGCGAAAGGGCCAGACGCCGGAAGACTCTGTTGCGTGCGACGATGCAATCCGTGGCGGACTTCGCCCCCATCGTCGCGGAACGCCTGCTCCTGCGACCCTTCGTCGTCGAGGAGGCGCGGGTGATCGTCGCGTATCGGCGCGATCCGGCGGTGGCGCGCTTCCAGGGCTGGGGCGTCGTCGATCCCGGCGAGATCGAGCGCGACCTCGAGGCGATGCGCACGCGCACGCCGTGCGATGTGCCCGGTCCGTGGTTCCAGCTCGCGGTCGTCTCGCGCGCGACGCGAGGCATCGTCGGCGACGTCGGCGTGCGCGTCCTCGCCG
Source organism: Kofleriaceae bacterium (assembly GCA_019912685.1). Lineage (GTDB taxonomy): Bacteria > Myxococcota_A > Polyangia > Haliangiales > Haliangiaceae > UBA2376. The sequence goes on along the minus strand of JAIOII010001374.1, from coordinate 3,889 downwards.
AGGAGCCCGACGCCGCCGAGATCGGCTACACGATCGCGCCCGCCCACCAGGGCCAGGGCTACGGCACCGAGGCCGTGTCGGCCCTGTGCGACTGGCTCCTCGGCCCGCGCGCGCTCGCCCGCGTCATCGCCGTGGTCGACGGCCGCAACGCGCCGTCGATCGCGGTCGCCGAGAACGCCGGCTTCCACCGCATCGCGCTCGTCGAGACGCGCCACACTGGCGCGCCCACCGCGCTCCTCACCTACGAGCGCCGTCAGAGCCGCGCGGTGCCGTGATCCTTGTCGCGGGTCTCGACGCCCTCACCCTTCACGTACGCCTTCGCCGCGCGGAACAGGAAGGAGAGGCCGTTCGTGCCCGACTGATCCCAGTACTCGCCGCGTTCGGGGTCGACGATGACGATCACGATCTCGGGTGAGGACTTGCCCTTCGGGAACCAGATCTTCCAGTCCTCCTTCCAGAGCTCGTCGACGAGCGCGCGATCTCGCGAGAGCCGGGCCGCGCCATCGACGACCGCGAACCTGGTCTTGCCCTGGAACGCGACCTGGACCCGCGGATCGGCCTCGAGCTCGTCGATCTTGACGCTGTCGGCGCTGGTCGAGAAGTACATGGTGCCGTCGTCGTCGACCCGCTGCACGGCCATCGGCCGCGTGTGCAGGCGATCTCGCCCACGCGTCGTCAGGAGCACGGCAGGTGCGTCGTCGAGAATCTCGCGCAGCCGCTCGCGGTGCTGCGCCTCGTCGGTGGTGTCGGGTTGCTGGTACGTCGCCATGCTCCCACCCGATTCACGACGCGTGCCACGCGCCGCGGCGCTAGCCCGCGGGGCGCGACGACGACGACGGGCCGGCGCTGCCGATGCGCAGGCTGGCGAGCAGCGCGTCGACGAGCATGTCGCGCAACGTCGTCCGCTCGACCTCCTGCTTCTGCAGCCACTCGAGGCTCGCCGCCTCGACGAAGCCGATCCAGCCGCGCACGGCCAGCCGCACGAGCGGGCGGTTGGAGAGGAGGAGCCCGGAGAGCGGCGTGCCCTCGGCCTTCTCGAGGAAGCGCTCGACGTACGTCGCGCGCACGCCCTCGATCACGCCGACGACCTCGGGGTCCGAGCCGATGCCGCCGCGCATGAGCGCGACGAACGGGCGCGCGTGGCGCGAGACGTGATCGAGGTACGCGTCGAGCCCGGCGCGCATGCGCTCGAGCGGCGGCACGTCCATGTTGCTCGTCGCCGCGGTCGTGCTCGCGATGAGCTCCGCGGCGGTCGCGCGCAGCCCGGCGAGGTACAGGTCGCGCTTGGTCGGGAAGTAGTGATAGAGCAGGCCCTTCGAGATGCCGGCGGCCTTCGCGATGTCGTCGATCGACACGTCGTCGTACGTGCGCTCGGAGAACGCCTGCACGCCGAGCGCCAGCAGCTGCGCGCGGCGCTGATCGTTCTCGAGGCGGATGCGTCGCCGCGGGCGCCGCGTGCGTCCACCTTCGTCCGCGCCGCTCGCAGCGGCACGGCGCCGCCTACGGAGCCCGCGGATGATCGCCATCCCTGATGCGTACCGCGTTCGCTACGGCGCGCGCAAGGTGATCGAAAGTTGCCTGTTTCATTAGCGGATCCGGCTATTGAACGATTTGTTATTGACTGCAGGTCAATACGAACGCAGGATGGAGCCAAGGACGCGAACATGACTCGCCCCACCATCACCCCCCGAAAACCCCCGCTCGGCTTCGAGAAGGTCCCCCGGCACTGGTTCGCCGGCCTGCCCGTGCCGACCCACATCTCGAACGGCGTCAACCTCCTCTTCCCGCACGGCGAGCGGTTCTTCGTGCGCTCGGTCTATCACTTCCTCGATCGCATCGCGGACCCCGCGCTGCGTGAGGCCGTGAAGGGTTTCGGCAACCAGGAAGGTCGCCACGCCCGCGCGCACGAGGACTACTTCGACACGCTGCGCGCGCACGGCTACGACATCGACCGGTTCCTCCGGTTCTACGCGTGGGCCGCCGGCGGCATCGAGAAGCTCTCGGGCGCCAAGCTGCGGCTCGCGACCACCGCGGCCGCCGAGCACTTCACCGCGATCATGGCGGAGGGCGCGGCGACCGAGATGCCGCTCGAGCTCGTCCACCCGCAGATGCGCCAGCTCCTCCTCTGGCACGCCGCCGAGGAGCTCGAGCACAAGTCGGTCGCGTTCGACGTGCTGCAGGAGGTCGACGACTCCTACGCGCTGCGCGTCGCCGGCATGGCGATGGCGACCGTCATGCTCTCGACGTGGTGGGCGATCGCGACGCTCATGCTGCTCTGGCAGGACGGCATCGGCCCGCTCGAGGCGGCGCGCCGCCTGCGCGCGATGCGCAAGGCCGCGGCCGAGCTGGGGCAGCACATGCCCAGGCCGATCGGCCAGCGCGTGTTCGCGCGCGGCCTGCGCGAGTACCTGCGCCGCGACTTCCACCCCGACCAGAACGACAACTACCATCTGGCGGGTGTGCTGCTCGCCCGGAGCGAGGCGGCGCACCGAGAGGCCGCCGCGCCCGCGCCCTCCTGACCGCGCTCGCTACTTCTTCTTCCCGAGCACGACGAGCACCACGGCCGCGACGATGAGCGGCGTGGCCGCCCACGTCGCGGTGCCGACGGTCTCGGCGCCGAGCGCCGCGCCGAGCAGGACGGCGAGCGGCGGGTTCACGAACGCGTAGCTCGTCGCCAGCGCCGGGCGCGTGTTGCGCAGGAGCCAGGAGTACGCGGTGAACGCGACGAACGATCCGAGGATCACGAGGTACGCGACCGACCAGATCGCGTCGAACGTCCACACCGCGGGCAAGCGCTCGCCGCGGCCGAAGCCGATGACCGCGAGCGCGACCGCGCCCATGATCTGCTGGCTCGCCGCCGCCATCACCCCCGGCGCGGCCGGCAGGCGGCGCGCGAGCATCGAGCCCGCCGCCCACGCCAGCGGCGAGCCGAGCAGGATCGCGGCGTACAGCGGCTCGGCCGAGAGCTCCGCGCCGGCGGTGAGCACGACGACGCCGCCGAGGCCGAGCGCGACGCCCAGCCACTCGCGCCCGGTCGGACGCTCGCCGGAGAAGGCGGCGAACACCGACATCCACAGCGGCATCGTCGCGCAGACGACGGCCGCGATGCCGGAGCTCACGCGGGTCTCCGCGATCGCGACCAGGCCGTTGCCGCCGGCGAACAGCAGGACGCCGACGGGCAGCGCCAGGAACCACTGACGCACGCTCGGCAGCTGCACCCCGCGGATGAGCCCGAAGAGGAGCAGGAGCCCGCCGGCGATGCTGAAGCGGATCGCGCCCATCAGCATCGGGGGCAGCGACTCGACGGCGATGCGCATCACCAGGTACGTCGAGCTCCACACCACGTACACCGCCGCGAGCGCCAGCACCGTGGCCATCCGGTGATCGGGAGGGGTCCGCGTCTCGGAAACCACTGGACCGCCTGCGGGTGTCACGGCGTCGCAACCTTGACACGAGTCGGCGCGCTGGACAGCGACAGTCACGATTTCACCAACCAGTACAGAACAAGTGAGATTCCACATGAACCGATACAGTGATTCCTCCGCCGACCGCGCATCTGTGATGGTCGAGCCGGAGGCAGACAAGTACACTCGAGGTCGCCGTGCCCGCCGCCGCCAGCGACTTTCTCTACGAGCAGCTCGCCGCCGAGCTCGGCGACGCGATCGAGCGCGGCGTCCTGCGGCCCGGCGAGCGGATGCCGTCGGTGCGGCGCCTCGCCGAGGACCGCGCCGTGAGCGTCGCGACGGTCGTCCAGGCCTACGGCGTGCTCGAGGGCGCCGGGCTCGTCGAGGCGCGGCCGAAGTCGGGCTTCTTCGTCCGCCGTCGGGCGGAGGAGGGCGCGGCGCCGCGCCCGCCGCGCAAGGCGGTGACGGCGACGCGGCCGGCGGTC
>JAIOII010001373.1 GCA_019912685.1 Kofleriaceae bacterium | reverse complement strand
GGGTAGCGATCGGCGGCCTGCGTCGCCGTCGCACGGATGCAGATCTCCTCGAGCTCGGGGGCGATGCCCGGGGCGCGCAGCGACGCGCGCGCGTCGACGCCGGCGACGGTCACGGCGAGCACCTCCTTGGTCTCGCCGCGCGGCACGAGCGGCTCGAGCGTGAGCACCTCGAAGAGGGTCGCGCCCAGCCCGTACACGTCGGCGCGCCCGTCGACCGACTCGCCGCGCGCCTGCTCGGGCGACATGTAGCCCGGCGTGCCGAGGAACTGGCCGGCGACGGTGAGCCCCTTCGCGAGCGCCGGCGGCAGGCTCGGCCGCGACGACACGTCGTCGGTGCCGCGCACCTTCGCGAGCCCCCAGTCGAGCACGTACACCTCGCCGTGGTCGCCGAGCATGACGTTGCCGGGCTTGATGTCTCGGTGGACGAGGCCGTGGTCGTGCGCGACCTCGACGGCGTGACACGCCGACAGGAACGCCGTGAGCAGCTTGCGCAGGCCGTAGCGCCGGCGCGCCTCCTCGTCGCCCTGCGCCAGCCGCCCGACGATCGTCGCCAGCGTCTCGCCGCGCACGCGCTTCATCGTGAAGTACACCGTGCCGTCCTCGCGCGTGCCGACGTCGTGCACCGGCACCACCGCCGGGTGATCGAGCTGGCCTTGCACGCGCGCCTCGCGCAGGAAGCGCTTGATGTCCTCGTCATCCTCGGGGCGCGCCACCTTCACCGCGACCTCGCGCCCGATCCGCCGGTCGAGCGCGAGCCACACGTCGCCCATGCCGCCCGACCCGAGCAGGTCGCGCAGCTCGTAGCGCCCCTTGTCGATCTCGCCGGGCTTGGCCGGCTGCGCCGACGAGGGCACGGTCGGAACGTCGTCGTCGTGGTCTCGCGGCACGCCGCGGAGCGTAACGTAGTTAGCTTCGCGGGCGGCGCGTCAGGCGGACGCCGCAGGCCGCGGGCACGCCGGGGCAGGGCGGGGCGAGCTTGTCGAGCTCGATGGTGACCGTGACGTCGGGGTAGAGGTCCTGGATCGCCTGCGCCATCGCCCCGGCGAGGGCCTCGAGCAGGCGGAACGTCGACTGCGTGCCGAGCTTCACGACCGCCTCGCTCACCTTCCAGTAGTCGACGGTGTCGGCGATCTTGTCGCTCGCGCTGGCCGTGGCGAGATCGCGCTCGAGCACGAGGTTCACGCGGAAGCGGCGCGTGCCGCGGCGCTCGGCGGCCGAGTAGCCGTGGTTGCCCTCGAACTCCAAGCCACGCACGAACACCGCATCCATCGTGTCCCCCGGGGGGTAGGGCCTAGACCTCGGCGCGCTCGGCGTTCTTCTGCAGCTTGCGCTTGATCATCTGCCGCTTGAGCGGCCCGACGAAGTCGACGAGGAGCTTGCCGGTGAGGTGGTCGTACTCGTGGAGCAGGCAGCGGGCCAGGAGCGCCTCGCCCTCGAGCTCGAACCAGTTGCCGTCGAGGTCCTGGGCCTTCACGCGCGCCTTCATCGGGCGCTCGACCTGGATGTAGATGTCGGGGAACGAGAGGCAGCCCTCGTCGGACTTCTGCAGCTCCTCGCTCGTCCAGACCACCTCGGGGTTCACGCACGCGACCGGCGGGTCGTCCTTGGACTTGCCGGCGAGCTCGGGCTCGACGAGGAACATGCGGCGGGGGTCGCCGATCTGGAGCGCCGCGATGCCGAGGCCGCGCTCGGCGTACATGGTGTCGACGAGGTCCTGATAGAGCTGGCGCAAGGACGGCCCGAACTCGGTGACCGCCTCCGACGGCTGGCGAAGCCGTGGATCGGGCCAGATGACCATGTCGCGGACAGCCATGTGCCCCACCGTACGGCTGCGGCCCGGAGCTGTCAACGCGTGAGAATCCAGCGAGTTGCGGGGGCTTTCGCGTGCTTTCCTCGCCGTTGACAAGCGAGTGACCGGGTGCCATGAGTAGCCACCCGATGGATGTCGTCAGGTACTCCGAGGCGCGACTGCCCACTCCCCGTGGGGAATTTCGCCTCGTGGTCTACCGCCTCCCCGACCACATGCCCGGCTTCGCCGACGGCGAGGAGCACGTGGCGATGGTGATGGGGGACGTGACCGGCGACGACGTCCTCACGCGCGTGCACTCCTCGTGCTTCACCGGCGAGGTGCTCGGCAGCCTGCGGTGCGACTGCCGCGATCAGCTCGACGCCGCGCTCGCGCGCATCGCGGCCGAGGGGCGCGGCGTGCTCGTGTACCTGGTGCAGGAGGGGCGCGGCATCGGGCTCGGCAACAAGGTGCGCGCGTACGCGCTGCAGGACGAGGGCGTCGACACCGTCGAGGCCAACCTGCAGCTCGGGTTCGACGCCGACCTGCGCAGCTACGATCTCGCCGCCGCCATCCTGCGCGATCTGGGCGCGACGTCGGTGCGGCTCATGACGAACAACCCGGCCAAGATCAGCGGGCTCGAGCGCAACGGCATGAAGGTCACCGCCGAGCCGCACTGGGTGGGCGTGACCGAGCACGCGGCCGACTACGTCGAGGTCAAGAAGGCCAAGATGGGCCACCTCGGGTGAGCGCCGGACGACGATCATGAATGAAGCGAAGGTCAAGGAAGTCCTCTCCGCGGTGATCGACCCGGCGCTCGGCGCCGACATCGTCGGCCACCGCATCTACAACGGCTGCGAGATCGACGGCGACAAGGTCCTGGTCAAGGTCGCCATCCCGACGCCCGCCTATCCGCAGGACAAGCGGCGCGAGCTCGCGACGCTGATCGAGACCGCGCTCAAGGGCGCCGGCGCGAAGGCGGTGACCGTGGTGCCCGAGGTGGTGACGGCGTTCCAGCCGGCGCCGTCGGAGAAGGCGCTGCTCAAGGGCCCGAAGAACGTCATCGCCGTCGCGGCCGGCAAGGGCGGCGTCGGCAAGTCGACGGTGGCGACCAACCTGGCGCTCGCGCTCCACCGCCACGGCGCGCGCGTCGGGCTGCTCGACGCGGACGTGTTCGGCCCGTCGATCCCGACGATGCTCGGCCCGCCCGAGCGCCCGCCGGGGACGACCGCGGACCAGAAGATCACGCCGGCGATCCACCACGGCATCGAGGTGATCTCGGTCGGCTTCTTCGTCGACAAGGGCGAGGCCGTCGTGTGGCGCGGCCCGATGGTGCACCGCCTGCTCCAGCAGTTCCTCGGCGACGTGCAGTGGGGCGAGCTCGACTACCTGGTGTGCGACCTGCCGCCGGGCACGGGCGACGTGCAGCTCTCGCTGTCGCAGCTCATCCCGATCACCGGCTCGGTGATGGTGACGACGCCGCAGGAGGTCTCGATCGTCGACGTGGTGAAGGGCATCGCGATGTTCGAGAAGGTCGAGATCCCGATCCTCGGCATCGTCGAGAACATGTCCTACTACGTCTGTCCGGCGTGCGGACACCACGACGAGATCTTCAGCCACGGCGGCGGCAAGCGGCTGGCGCAGGAGGTCGGCGCGCCGTTCCTCGGCGAGATCGCGATCGACACGCGCATCCGCTTCGGCGGGGACGCCGGCGTGCCGATCGTCATGGCCAGCCCGGACTCGCAGATCGGCCAGAACTTCATGACCCTGGCCTCGACGGTGGCGCTGCGCATCGCGGCGTCGGTGCTCGGCAAGCCCAAGCGCTCGCCGCGCCTCGCGGTGATCAAGTAGGGGGCTGGCACCCGGCGAGCGGGACGGGCGTCTCGCCGAAGCCGATGAGCGGGTGGCGCTCGCGCCAGCCCGTGGTCAGGAGCCAGGTCTTCGCGCCGGCGACGGGCAGCGGCTCGTAGCCGGCGGGGAGCTCGAACGGCCGGGTCTTGCCGGCCCAGCCGTCGAAGAGGACGCCGCTCGAGTAGCGGTCGACCTGGGCGCGCGCCTCGCGATCCTCGCGGTGGCGCCGCCAGTTGTTGAGGACGTAGCAGAGCCCGGCGCGGACCTCCTGCGGCGTCGTCAGCTGCACCGCCTGGTAGCGGCGGGGGAACACCTTGCCGCGCCGGCCGGTCAGGCCGTTCAGGTTCTGCGTCGCCGAGATCATGAACGCGCGGACGCCGTTCGCGAGCGCGCGCTTGTCGTCGGCCTCGACCAGCAGGTGGAGGTGGTCGCGCTGGATGCTGACGTGGACGATGCGGAAGTCCGTGCGCCCGATGCACGTGGCCACCGCGCGGCGGATCGCGTCGTACGCGGCGGGGCGGCGCAGGCGGCCGACCTCCTCGACCACGGGCATCGACACGTGCACCGGGTGCTGCTCCGACAGCTCCGGACGCCGCACGTTGCGCGGGATCGATCTCGGCTTGCGCGGGCGACCCGCTCCCGGCCGCTTCCCGCCCCACGTCGCCTTTGGCTTCATGCCGCGTACGGTACGCGATTGCGTGCTGTAATCGCCGGCCCATGGCCGAGATCCGATTGCCCGCGGAGCGGAAGTACGAGACCGAGCTGGCTGCGCTGACGAAGGCCGACAAGGACGCGAGGCCGCCCGGGTGGTCGCTGTCGCCGAAGGCGGTCGAGACGTACATCCTCGGCGCGGACAAGCCGGTCGGCGGCGTGACGATCACGCCCAAGTACGTCGGCGATCGATCGCTCGTGCAGGTCGCGATCGCGACGCTCGCGTCGGATCGCGCGCTCATGCTCGCGGGCGAGCCGGGCACGGCGAAGAGCTGGCTGTCGGAGCACCTCTCGGCCGCGATCAGCGGCACGAGCACGCTCGTCGTGCAGGGGACGGCGGGGACGAGCGAGGAGCACATCAAGTACGGGTGGAACTACGCGCTGCTCCTCGCCGAGGGCCCGAGCCAGAAGGCGCTCGTGCCGTCGCCGGTCCTGCGCGCGATGCGCGAGGGCAGGTGCGCGCGCTTCGAGGAGATCACGCGCACGTCGTCGGAGATCCAGGACTCGCTCATCTCGATCCTGAGCGAGAAGCAGACGAGCATCCCCGAGCTCAACGAGATCGTCACGGCGCAGCGCGGCTTCAACATCATCGCCACGGCGAACACGCGCGACCGCGGCGTCAACGAGATGAGCGCCGCGCTCAAGCGCCGCTTCAACTTCGTGACGGTGCCGGTGGTCGAGGACCTCGAGCAGGAGATCAAGATCGTCACGCGACGCGAGGCCGAGCTACGCAGCGACTACCAGGTCGGCGCCGAGCCGCCGGCCGACATCGCGCGGATGCTGGTGACGCTGTTCCAGGAGCTGCGCGCGGGGGTGACCAAGGACGGCAAGACCAAGCTCAAGACGCCGAGCGCCGTGCTCTCGACGGCGGAGGCGATCAGCGTGCTCTTCAACAGCGGCATCCTGGCCCAGAGCTTCGGCGGCGGTAAGGTGACGGCCGAGGACGTGACCCGCTCCCTGGTGGGCGCGATCGCCAAGGAGAACGCCGACGACGTGAAGGTGCTGCGCGAGTACGTCGAGACCGCCGCCAAGGGTCGGCCCGGCCCCTGGAAGGAGCTCGTGGCGTCGGCGCGGCAGCACGTGAAGGCGGGCTGAGCCGCAGGCAGCATGAGCGCCGAGCTCACACGGCTGCGCGAATGCGCGATCTTCCCGGTGCGGCACCACTCGCCGCGCACGAGCGTCGCGTTGCGCGCGTTCCTCGACGCCGTGCAGCCCGCGGTCGTCATGGTCGAGGAGCCGCGCGACGCGGCCGCGCTGGTGCCGCACCTGTTCGACGCGGACACCGAGCCGCCGGTCGCGTTCCTCGGGTACCGCACCGACGGCGCGCCGGACAGCGCGCTCTGGCCGATGGCGACGTACTCGCCGGAGTACGTCGCGATGAAGTGGGCGCACGAGCGCGGGGTGAGGGTGGAGCCGATCGACATCTCGACGGGGGAGGCGATCGCGCTGGGCGCCAAGGAGCGCGCCGAGGAACCGGAACCGGAACCGGAATCGGAATCGGAATCGGAATCGGAATCAGAATCAGAATCAGAATCGGAATCGGAATCGGACTCCGACTCGGAATCCGAGCCCGAGGACTGGCTGTCCGACGAAGCGATCGCGCGCCAGAAGGGCTTCCGCAGCTTCGAGGAGCTGTGGGAGGCCTGGTTCGAGGCGCCGGCGTTCGACCCGGAGGACTTCCGCCAGGCGATGTTCGAGTGGTGCGAGCTCGTGCGCCTGCGGCACTCGCGCACGCGCGACCGCGCCCGCGACGCGCGCATGGCGCGCCACGTCCTCGAGGAGCTCGCGCGCGGCACGCCCGCCGCGAAGATCGCGGTCGTCGTCGGTGGGGCGCACGCCGCGGCCATGGTGAACGCCGACATCGACCTGGCCCTCGAGGCCACGATCCCGGCGCCCGTCCCGACGGCGGTCACGCTCATCCCGTACTCGTTCACGCGGCTCGCGGCGCAGGTCGGCTACGGCGCCGGCAACCGCGCGCCGCGCTACTACCAGCGCGCGTTCGACCGCGGCTGCGACTACACGCGCGCCACGCTCGAGGTGCTCATCGAGTTCACCGAGCACCTGCGCGTGCGCGGCTTCGCCGCGTCGCTCGCCGACACGATCGAGGCGTACCGGCTCGCCGTCATGCTCGCGACCATGCGCGGCAAGCACGCGCCGGGCCTCGACGAGATCCGCGACGCGTCGATCGCCACGCTCTGCCGCGGCGAGGCCCAGCACGTCGACGGCTTCCTCTGGCCGACGGTCATCGGCAAGACCGTCGGCAAGGTCGGCGCGCGGATCGGGCGCAACTCGCTCCAGGAGGAGTTCTGGCGCGAGGTCAAGGCCAAGGGCCTGCCGCGCTCCGACGAGGCCGAGGCGTTCACGCTCAAGCTCGGCGACCCGGTGCAGGTCGACACCAGCGTCTTCCTCCACCGCCTGCGCGTCGCCGAGATCCCGTACGCCACCTACCGCGGCTCGCAGGCGGTCGCCGGCGCCGGGCAGACGCCCGACGACGTCGCCGGCGGCTTCGACGCGCTCGCCCGCGTGCGCGAGCACTGGGAGGGGCAGTGGACGCCCTCGACCGACGTCGCGCTGGTCGAGAGCATCGTGCACGGCGACTCGCTCCTCCAGGTGACGGAGCGCCTCCTCGCCGAGCGCCTCACCGGCGTCACCGCCGCCGCCGAGGCCGCGCACGTGCTCATGGAGGCCG
>JAIOII010001372.1 GCA_019912685.1 Kofleriaceae bacterium | reverse complement strand
TGCCGTGGGAGCTCGAGGACGACGCGACCGGGGCCGGCAGCGTCGCGCCGGGCAAGCAGACGCTCACCGCCCGGCTGCCGCCGAAGATCGGCGGCCTGGTCGATCCGACGGCCGCCGCGGCGCCGGGGCTCGGGCCCATCGAGGGCACGGGCGCGAAGCCCGCGCCGCCGTCGGACGACGCGTTCGCGGTGCACCTCGAGACCGCGAAGGCAAAGGGAAGCGAACCGACGGACGCGAAGGCAAGCGAAGAGGCGAAGGACGCGGAGACGCCCGCGGCGGATGCCGCGGCCGAGGCGGCCGCGCAGGCGGCGGCCTTGCGCCAGCTGCTCCGCGCCGACGGGCGCTTCCTGGCGACGTACGTCGACGCGCTCGACGTCACCGCCGAGCTGAAGATCGCGCCGGCCGCCGCCGCGCTCGCGCTGTCGCGCTTCGAGCTCTGGAGCGAGCTGGGCAAGCTCTCCGAGCTCGTGGCCGAGGTGCGCAAGCACGGCGTGAAGGGCGTGGCGGCGACGCTGCTCCAGACCGACAACGCGTGGGAGTACCTCGTCGCCGTACTCGACAAGCCGGCGCGGGTCCGGCTCTACGACTGCCTCGCCGACGGCAACGTCGATGCGCGCAACGCCGGCCGCTTCACCGAGGACATCGTCGAGTTCTGGAGCGTGCAGATGCGCGAGGACGCCAACGTGGTCAAGGCGGCGTACCGCGCGCTCGCCGACGACGACAGCGGACCGGCGAAGCTCGCCGTCCAGCGCGCGCGCATCATCAGCACGCTCGCCGAGTACCGCGTCCTCGACGAGCGCTACCGCATGAAGGGCACGCTGCTCACGCGCTTCCTGCAGAAGATCGACGTCGTCGTCACCCTCCCCGGTGGGTTGTTCGGCATCGGCGAAGAGCAGACCCGCATGCTCGACGACATCAAGCGGCGCATGGGCCCGAGCCTGCCGGCGTACATGGCGCAGCTCGACGCGTCGAACCTCGTCGTGGCCAAGCAGGACGCGCCCGAGCTCGTCACGCTCGGCGGCTCGATCGCCCAGGACGTCCAGGACGCCGTGCTCCAGTTCGAGGCCGTCGCCGACGTGGTCGACTTCCTGCTGACCGCCGGCAAGGAGACGGCGCAGGACTGCCTGCGCTGGCTGGCGCGCACGGTCTCGAAGCGGCACTTGCTCCTCGACTTCATCGCCGAGCAGTTCCGAGAAGAGAAGCTCCGCGCGCTCTGCGCCTTCGGGCTGTCGCTGCTCTCCGGCGAGACCATCGTCGAGATCCTGCAGAAGATCGACTTCGAGCGGCTGGGCGAGTTCTACCTCGCGCTCGTGACCTGCACCGCGAGCGTCATGTTCCTGCCCCAGCTCTTCGCCGCGTACTGGCTGCTCCCCGACAAGACGCGCGACAAGGTGTTCAGCGCGCTCGGCCGGACGGCGTTCGAGCCGCTCATCCGCGAGGCCAAGGAGTACGTCGTCCCCATCCTCCAGAACCTCATCGATCGCCACCTGCCGGTCGGCGTCGGCATCTACTCCGAGCGCGGGCTCACCGCGTCCGTGAGTTACGCCGTCGCGGGCGGCGACTCGTCGTTCTCGTTCACGCGCACCGGTCCGAAGACGCTGCGCTACGACGAGCGCTTCACCTTGCGCGGCGGCGCCGAGTACTCGCGCGGCGCGGGCATGACCGAAGGCAAGAAGAACAACGGCGAGCAGCAGAAGTTCTGGGGTCACGAGGCGGCGCTCACCCTCGGCGGCAAGATGGAATTCACCTCGCAGAACCAGTACGAGTTCCCGTTCCTCGACGACGACGCCTTCGTCGGCCTCCTCTGCGCGTTCATCGACATCGAGGCCGCGGTGTCCGCCGGCGCGCTCGTGTTCGAGGAGCTCGATCAGATCGATCCGTTCCCGTATCTGAAGAAGTCCAAGCTCGAGCCCAAGCTCCTCGGCGAGGCGCAGGGCGTGGCGCAGAGCGGCATGCGCGAAGGCAAGGGCGGCCCCGAGCTCAAGGACACGTGGAAGGGCGGCGAGAAGCCGAGCGAGATGGGCTCGTCGGTCGGCGGCCCCTTTGGCGCCCAGGCCAGTGCGCGCATCGGCGCGCTGCTCGAGGTCGGCGGCGCGCTCGAGATCGAGCGCAAGGAGGATCAGGCCGGCAAGAGCGTGCACGCGGTCAGCGTCGAGGTCGGGCTCAAGGGCGCGCTCTCGGCGAGCGCCAACATCCCGGGCCTGGCGGCGCTGGCCGCGACCGTTCCGCAGGCCGACGCCGGCGTCGCGGTCAAGGCGACATGGACCATCGCGGGGCTCGTGCAGGAGGCGCCCGAACAGATCGGCGGCGTGAAGCTCTCGCTCGTCGGCACGACGGGCGACATGGACACGCAGCAGGGCTCCGCGTCCGAGACCGAGGTCGAGCTCTCGGCGGACATCGACTTCGACCGCGCCGAGGACTTCATCCGCGGGCTGGGCAAGGCGACGTTCAAGCGACGGATCGGCATCGCCTCCGTGCTCGGCCGCAAGTGCCTCGCCGCCATCAACAACCAGAAGAACCTGAGCGCGCAGCTCAAGAAGGAGTACGAGCACGTCGGCATCAAGCTGCGGGGCTCGATCGATCTGGAGTTCTCGCTCGACACGGACGCCGTGCGCGAGATCGCCGGCATCTTCCTCGATCTCCTGCGCGCCGCGGGCGGCGGCACCCTCGACGACCTGCGCGATGCGGCGATGACGTTCCTCACCTCCGGCCGCCTCCCCGCGAAGGTCGAAGCGGCGGCCACGCGCATCGGAGCGATCCTCGAGGCCGGCCTCGACGACGTGAAGTACCACCTCTCGGCCGGCGTCGCCGGCGCGGCCGGCGATGTCGTGGGCGGCGTGGGCGGTCACGCCTACGCCGGCGCCGGCCTCATCCTCCAGGGCAAGGTCGCCGACAAGCTCGACGCGCTCGGCGCCGACCAGCTCCTCGACGTGGTCCGCGGCAAGCTCGAGGACCTCGGCGACATGGAGCTCGACTGGACGCCGTGAGCGCGAACGGCGCGCCGTCGCGGCCGCTCAGAACCACGCGCGCACGGCGAGGCTCGCGAGGTGGACGCGCACCGAGGCCGGGCGCAGCTCGAGCCCGTACCCGACGCGCGCCGACCACCGCGGACCGAACCGGCGCTGCACGTCGAGGCCGCCGGCCACGACCTCGAGCTCGACCAGGTCGCGCGTCGTGCCGACGCACGGATCGTCGACGAGCGCCGCCGTGGTGCCGCGATCGGCCTCGAGCCCGTAGCCGCCGCCGCCGCCGAGCTCCCAGCGCCGTCCGCTCCAGGCGAGCCGCCCGCGCGCGCCCCACACCGGACGCACCTCGTCGCATCCGCGCAGCACGCCGAGGAACCCCTCGGCGTCGACGCGCAGGCCCCGGCCGAGCGGCGCGCCGACCATCGCCTGCGCCCGGTGCAGCTCACCGGGCCAGGGCATGCGATCGTAGACGTAGCGGCCACCCAGCACCCAGCCGCGCTGATCGACCCGGGCCTCGGCGAGCGCGGTCAGGAGCGGCACCACCTCGACCACGCCGGCGCGAACGAGGCCGAGGATCGACAGGCGCTCGTTGACCCGCCAGTCGCCGCGCACCGCGAAGCGCTGGTTGTTCGTCGCGAAGCGCCGCCGGTACTCGTAGATCATGGTCGCGCTCCAGCGCGCACCGGGGAAGACCGACGCCGTGACGGTCTCGCCGACGGCGAGGCGCTGCGCGTACGCGCCGGGATAGACCTCGAGCTCGGTCGCGCTCTCGACGCTGGCGTAGAACACGCTCCGGACCAGGCCGCGCGCGCCAGCGTGCGCCGGGTCGATCGCCAGGATGCGCCGCGCCAGCCGGCGGGTCGCGCGCGGATCGCGCTCCGCCGCGGCGAGCTGCGCCTGCCGGTAGA
>JAIOII010000135.1 GCA_019912685.1 Kofleriaceae bacterium | reverse complement strand
GCGCGCCGATGGCCAAGGTCGTGCGCCCCGACAAGCTGAAGGCGCAGCTCCGCATCCCCGAGAACGTCGCCCAGGACCTGCGCATCGGGTTGCCGGCGACGATCGATACGCGCAACGGCGTCGTCGCGGGCAAGGTCGCGCGCGTCGATCCGGCGGCGGTGAACGGCAGCGTCCTCGTCGACGTGTCGTTCGAAGCGCCGCTGCCGCCGGGCGCGCGCCCCGATCTCACCGTCGACGGGGAGATCGAGCTCGCGCAGGCCGAGGATCGGCTGCACGTCGCGCGCCCCGCCGTCGGCGAGGCGCACGCGACCGCCACCCTGTTCAAGCTCACGCGCGACGGCGACGCCGTCCGCGTCTCGGTCACGTTCGGCCGCGCCGCCACCGACGCGATCGAGGTCGTCTCCGGCCTGGCCGAGGGCGACCGCGTGATCCTTTCCGACATGTCGCGCTGGGACGGCACGGAGCGTCTCCGCCTCGAATAAGGAGCCTGCGCTCATGCAAGACGTCTTCGAGATGAAATCGATCAACAAGGTCTTCCACACCGACGAGGTGGAGACCCACGCGCTCGTCGATCTCCACTTCCAGGTCGCCAGGGGCGAGTTCGTGTCGGTCAACGGGCCGTCGGGCTCGGGCAAGTCGACCTTGCTGGCGATCCTGGGCCTGCTCGACACGCCGACGAGCGGGACCTACAAGCTCGGCGACCAGGTCGCGTCGGGGCTGTCGGCGGGGGAGCGTGCGCGCCTGCGCAACGAGCACATCGGCTTCATCTTCCAGGCCTTCAACCTCATCGGTGACCTCGACGTGTTCGAGAACGTCGAGCTGCCGCTCATCTACCGCGGCGTGCCCGGGCCCGAGCGCAAGCAGCGCGTGCAGCTCGCGCTCGAGCGCGTCGGCATGAGCTCGCGCGCCCGCCACATGCCGGCGCAGCTCTCGGGCGGGCAGCAGCAGCGCGTCGCGGTGGCGCGCGCCGTGGTCGGCGAGCCCCCGATGCTCCTCGCCGACGAGCCCACGGGCAACCTCGACTCGAAGAACGGCGACGCCGTGATGGCGCTGCTCGAGGAGCTGCACCAGGGCGGCACGACGATCGTGATGGTGACGCACAACCCCGAGTACGCCGCCAAGGCGTCGCGCATCGTGCACCTCTTCGACGGCCGCATCGTCGACGATCGCCCGAGCTGACCATGCGTGGCAAGGTCGGCGACGTGGCTGCTCCCCGGATCCTGGTCGCGGATGACCAGCCCGACGTGCTCGAGGCGATGCGCTTGCTCGCCAAGGCGCACGGGTTCGAGGTGCGGACCGCGACGTCACCGGCCGCGGCGCTGGCGCTGGTCGAGCGCGAGGACCTCGACGTCTGCCTGCTCGACCTGAACTACGCGCGCGACACGACGTCGGGGCGCGAGGGCATGGACCTCATCGCGCGCGTGCGCGCGCTCGCGCCCGACGTGCCGATCGTCGTGATGACGGCGTGGGGCAGCATCGAGGGCGCGGTCGAGGCGATGCAGCGGGGCGCGCGCGACTACCTGCAGAAGCCGTGGGACAACGCGCGGCTGGTGGCGACGCTCACCACGCACATCGAGCTGTCGCGCGCCCTGCGGGCCCAGCGCCGGCTCGAAGGCGAGGCGGCGCGGCGGCGACGCGACGAGATGCCCGAGCTGGTCGCCGAGTCGCGCGCGATGGCGGGCGTGGTGCGGCTGCTCGAGCGCGTCGCCGGCTCCGACGAGGCGGTGCTCGTCACCGGCGAGCACGGCACCGGGAAGGAGGTCGCGGCGCGCTGGCTGCACGCCGCGTCGAAGCGGGCGGAGCGGTCGTTCGTCGCGGTGAACGCGGGCGGGCTCGGCGAGGGCGTGCTCGAGAGCGAGCTCTTCGGCCACGTGAAGGGCGCGTTCACGGACGCGCGCGCCGACCGCGCCGGGTGCTTCGAGCTGGCCGACACCGGCACCCTGTTCCTCGACGAGATCGCCAACATGCCGATGGGGCAGCAGGCGCGGCTCCTGCGCGTGCTCGAGACCGGCGAGTTCCACCCCGTCGGCAGCTCGCGCGCGCGCACGGTCGACGTGCGCGTGATCGCCGCGACCAACGCCGACATCGCGCGGGCGGCGGCCGAGGGGCGCTTCCGCGAGGACCTGCTCTACCGCCTCAACACCGTCGAGGTGCGCCTGCCGCCCCTGCGCGAGCGCAAGGAGGACATCCCGCGCCTCGCCGCGCTGTTCCTCGCGCGCCACTCGGCGCAGACCGGCATGGTGCGGCGGTTCACGCCGGCGGCGATGGCGGCGCTCCTCGCGCATCCGTGGCCGGGCAACGTGGACGAGCTCGCGCCGTCCGAGGTGATCGACGTCGGCGACCTGGTGCTGCGCCCGCGCGAGGCCGGCGCGCGGATCGAAGAGATGACGCTCGACGCGGCGGAGCGCTACCTGATCGAGCGGGCGCTCGCGACCCACGGCGGGAACGTCGTCGACGCGGCCCGGGCGCTGGGCGTGTCGCGGAGCGCGCTCTATCGCCGCCTGGCGAGCCTCGGCATCCGGGCTGGGGCATGATCCGGGGAGGATGAAGTACGAGCACCGCGTCGTCGCCGTGGTCGTCGCCGCCGGAGCGGTGCCGGCGATGGTGGCGCTGCCGCTCCTGTGGAGCGGCCGGTACGACGCGAAGACCGAGTGGACGCTGACCCTGTTCATCGTGCTCGGGGTCGCGGCGCTGGCGGCGGTCGCGCACGCGCGCGCCGTGCGGCCGATGCAGACGCTCGCCAACCTCGCGGCGGCCCTGCGCGCATCGTCGAGGGCCTCGACGTCGTGGTGATCGCCGCCGATCGTGCCGGCGTCATCACGCTCGCCAACCGCGCGGCCGAGCGCGCGGTGGGCGCGCCGCTGTTCGGTCGCCGCATCGAGGCAGTCGGCATCGCCGAGCTGTTCGAGGGCGAAGCGCCGCGCACGGCGCGCCTCGCGCTGCCGGGCGGCGGCGTGTGGGAGATGCGGCGCAGCGAGGTGCGGCTCCAGGGCAGGCCGCACGCG
>JAIOII010001371.1 GCA_019912685.1 Kofleriaceae bacterium | reverse complement strand
CCGCTGCACGAGCACGACGACGTCGCCGAGCTGCACGGCCTCGCCGACGTCGATCGCGGCGACGTCGCCGGGCTCGATGCGCTCGCCGCGAACGCGCACGCCGTTGGTGCTGCCGAGATCGCGGATCGCGAGCGGCGACGTCGTGAGCTCGGCGTGCTTGCGCGACACCGAGGCGTGGTCGACCACGATGTCGCTGCGGCTCGAACGTCCGAGCGTGATCGAGGCCGAGCCCAGCGGGTGCGAGCTGAGGTGACCATCGACGCTCACCAGGAGGACGAGGTCGCTCTCGTCGCCGTCCACGACGGCGCCGGCAACATCCGTATCGATCTCCCCCGTGACGTGACGCACGACGTCAGGCATCTTGGGGAGTCACCCCCTGGCTGTCATTCCGGTACGGCTCACCAACGATCACAGGTACAACGACTCGGAATCATACAAGTGGAGTGACCTCATGGGTGAAGAATCTTCGGAGGGCTTCATGCCCAGGGGGTTGCTCGATCTCTGAGCAGTTCGCGCAACGATGGTTCTGCGCTTCACGCGCGGCGAGCGCCAACTGACCGGAATCCAATACGATCGGCGTCGGTACGATCCGTGAACTAGCGCACCTCCATAACCCGGAGGTGAAACGTGAAGCTCGCGCCTGCTCTCGTCTCCCTGATCGTTTTCGCCGCCTGCGCGTCCGAGCCGACGCCGTCCCTGCACTCGACCGAGCCCTCCGAGCCCGACGACGGGCTCGTGCTCGACATCGAGCAGCCCGACCGCGTCGCCGGCACGTACGTGGATCCGATCCTGAAGCTGTCGCTCGTCTTCGACGCGGGCCGCGCGGGCGATGCGCTGAGCCTTCACCTCGCCACGGGCGACAACGCTCCGCTCGTCGACATCGACACGGTGGGCGACGTGTATCGCTTCAGCTATCTCGGCGGCCGCCTGACGATGACGGTGGACCAGTCGTGGATCGAGGCGGTGCGCGCGGAAGGCGAGGATGGACCCGCGGCGCAGGACGAGAGCGCGCTCCGCTGGGAAGGCGACATGACGGTGCTCGACGAGATGCTCGCGGTCCCCGAGGTGAAGGTGCTCGCCTACATGTCGCGTGCGCTCGGCGCCCGTGGCATC
Organism: Kofleriaceae bacterium; assembly: GCA_019912685.1. Lineage (GTDB taxonomy): Bacteria > Myxococcota_A > Polyangia > Haliangiales > Haliangiaceae > UBA2376. The sequence continues at coordinate 2,694 of JAIOII010001371.1, read as the reverse complement.
ACCGGCAACGCCTTTCCGGCGAGCCTCGTGATCCACAAGATGGCGCGGCAGAGCGCCGACGCGCTCGCCGTCGAGATCGAGCCGCTGCCGCCGTCGGCGGGCGAGCAGCTCTTCTGCTCGCGCCCGACGGCGAACAGCTGCTACGGCATGTGCGGCCCCGGCTGCACGTGCTGGTCGTGGGTGTGCGGTGACTGCTGCTACCACGGCGGCTGCGCGAAGCACGACTCGTGGTGCCGTCAGGGCCAGTGGTACTACTGCTACAACATCACCGCCGTGATCGCGCTCTTCGGCTGTTGAGCGTGAGGCCGAGTGAGGCGCCCGTGAGAGCGCGACGGCGGAACATCGCCTGCTCGTACCGTGGGGGTGATGACCATCCGCCGTACGCTGGGAGCCGCCTCACTCGTTCTCGTCTCGATGATCTCGACGGCGCGAGCCGAAGGAGAAGTCGAGTACTACCCGGGAGTCTGCGGAGGGCCGCACGGCTCGCCGCCGCCGCGGTACTCGACGCTCCTCGATCTGCCGATCATCTTCGAGCGCATCGCGCAGTACACGCTCCTCCCGGAGCAGATGTACACGGGCGTCTGGACCAACTGGTACCGCGAGAGCGACACCAAGAAGCGCCTCGCGAAGCTGGCGACCATGCGCAGCCGGCTCGAGTCCGGCAACCTCTGGGACACGAACCGCGTGTCGTCGCCCCAGACGTTCGCGTGCGATCCGTACACGACGAACAACCGCACGATCGACGGCACCTGTAACGACCAGGCGAAGTCGTGGATGGGCTCGGTCGGCTCGCGTTTCGGCCGCAACATGAACCCGAACGGCTGGTTCGCGCAGGCGGAGACGACGACGCTCATGTCGCCGAGCCCGCGCGAGGTGAGCCGCATCCTCTTCACGCGCGACAGCTTCAAGCCGGTCCCGTTCCTCAACATGTTCGCGGCCGCGTGGATCCAGTTCCAGGTCCACGACTGGTTCAATCACACGCTCAGCCAGCACGCGTACCACGACATCCCGCTCGCCGCGGACGACCCGTTCCGCCTCGACGGGCAGACGGTGATGAAGGTCGCCAAGACCGCGCCGGACCCGTCGCGCCTCCAGTCGGAGGCGGCGATGGGCCCGACCTACCCCAACGAGGTGACGCACTGGTGGGACGGGTCGCAGATCTACGGCAGCGATCCGGTCACGGCCGCCCGCCTGCGCACGTACCACGGCGGCAAGCTGCGCATCGACGACGACGGGCTCCTGCCGAAGGCCGCCGACGGCTTCGAGGACACCGGCTTCCGCAACAACTGGTGGGTCGGCCTCGCGCTCATGCACAACCTGTTCGCCAGGGAGCACAACGCGATCGCCGACATGCTGGCGCAGCGGTACCCGCTCATGACCGATCAGGAGCTCTACGACAAGGCGCGCATGATCAACGCCGCCGTCATCGTGAAGATCCACACCGTCGAGTGGACGCCGGCCATCATCCCGAACCCGAGCCTCGAGGTCGGGATGAACGCCAACTGGTACGGCCTCAACAAGTACCTGTGGCCGAAGCTCGTCACGCTCCCCGGCTACATCCCGCTGCCCTACCGCCACGTGATCTTCGGCATCCGCGGCGGCAGCCGCGAGCTGCACAAGGATCCGGAGCTGAAGACCGAGGTCCCGTTCGCGCTCACCGAGGAGTTCGTCTCGGTCTACCGCATGCACACGCTCCTGCCCGACACGATCAACCTGTCGCGGATCGGTGGGCAGTCGATCGGTCAGGTCGAGCTGGCGAAGGTGCGCAACGCGGACGCCCGCCGGCTGGAAGAGCGCGTCGGCGCGAGCGACCTCATGTACACGTTCGGCATCGAGCACCCGGGCGGGCTCGTCCTCAACAACTACCCCGAGCTCCTGCAGAACCTGAAGGTGCCGTTCCTCGGGCGGATGGACATCGGCGCGGTCGACGTGCTGCGCGACCGCGAGCGCGGCGTGCCCCGCTACAACGAGTTCCGTCGCCAGCTCTTGCTCAAGCCGCTCGCCTCGATCGATCAGCTCACGGATGATCCCGTCCTGCGCGAGTCGTTGAAGGACGTGTACGGTCACGACGCCGGCGCGATCGAGCGCGTCGATCTGCTCGTCGGCACGCTCGCCGAGGGCACGCGCCCGACCTGCTACGGCTTCGGCGAGACGCTCTTCCAGGTGTTCACGCTGATGGCGTCGCGCCGCCTCCACGCCGATCGCTTCTACACGTCGTCGTACAACGCGACGACCTACACCCAGGCCGGCCTCGACTGGATCGACGCGGCGTCGTTCAAGAGCGTCCTCCTGCGCCATCACCCCGAGCTCGCGGCGACGGGCCTCGCCGGCGTGACCAACGCGTTCTATCCCTGGGAGTGAGCTAGGGTGGGGGCGTGGACGCGCTCGTCACCTGGTTCGATCCGCAGCCGGCGGCCGCCGAGCTGCCGGCGCGGATGCCGAGCCCGTTCGGTCACGTGGTCCATCCGCTCGCGCGGCGTGCGGCCGAGATCGTGCGCGCCGACGTCGCGGCGAGCGCGCGGGCGTGGCGGCTCGGCGAGGCCGACGGCGGCAAGATGTTCGGCGTGCTCGTCGTCGCGGAACCAGGTGACCGCGGCGGGCGGGTCGGCTTCCTGCGCGGCTTCTCGGGCATGGTCGACGGCCGCTGGCACGTCGCCGGGTTCGTGCCGCCGCTCTTCGACGAGGCCGCGCGCG
>JAIOII010000134.1 GCA_019912685.1 Kofleriaceae bacterium | reverse complement strand
GTCGTGGAGCCCGAGCAGGAGCGACCCGACGAGGCGGTCCTTGCCGCCCTTGTACCAGCGGAACCCGGCGACGACGCAGTCGGCGGTGCGGTCGTGCTTCACCTTGACGAGGCCGCGCTTGCCCGACTGGTTCTCGCGCTTCGAGGGCGCGGGCTTCGACGGCGTCATCGCCAAGCCGCCGGGCGCGGCGTACCAGCCGGGCAAGCGCGGCCTCGTCAAGGTGAAGCACGACCGCACCGCCGACTGCGTCGTCGCCGGGTTCCGCTGGTACAAGGGCGGCAAGGACCGCCTCGTCGGGTCGCTCCTGCTCGGGCTCCACGACGGCGAGGGCAAGCTCCACCACGCCGGCGTGTGCTCGGCGTTCTCGCAGGCGCGGCGCGCCGAGCTCGCGGTCGAGCTGGCGCCGCTGCGCGAACGGGCGCTCGACGAGCACCCGTGGAAGGAGTGGGCGGCGTTCCAGGAGATCGAGGAGCCCGAGGTGCGCCAGCCGGGCGCCACCAGCCGGTGGAACCGCGGCAAGGACCTGTCGTGGGAGCCCCTGCGCATCGAGCGCGTCGTCGAGGTCGGCTACGACCACCTGCAGGGCGACCGCTTCCGCCACGCGACGCAGTTCAAGCGCTGGCGGCCGGACCGGCAGCCGGCCGACTGCCGGTACGACCAGCTCGAGGTCACGCCCGCCGCCGAGCTGGCGGCGATCTTCGCGCATCGCTGAGCGCGGGTTCCGAGCTACGGTTCGGATATGAGCGTGCTGGTCGCAGCCTCGCTCCCCATCCTGGCGCTCGGCGCGTGGGTGGTGTGGCGCGCGGTGCGCGGGCGGCCGGTGCGGCGCTTCGCGCTCAACGCGGTGGTGGGCCTCGGGTTGCTCGTCTACTTCGCGATCACGGCGGGGCTCGGCGTCTTCTGGGTCGCGAACCAGGAGCTGCCGGTCTTCGACCTGCACTACCTGTTCGGCTACCTGACGGCGGTGCTCGTCGTCGTGCACGTGTGGGTGAACGCGCCGCTCATCGCGCGCTTCGTGCGCAAGTCGGCGCCGTCGCTCGCCGCCGAAGGGCCGCGCTTCCGGCCGTCGGTGGCGTGGGGCGTGCGGATCATCGGGCTCGTGGCGTTCGGCGGGCTGTGCTTCTGGATCGGCTGGTCGCGCGGCGTGAGCGTCGTGACCGTCGTGCCCGGCGAGCCGGTGCGGGCGCCGCGCGCCGCCGGCGGCGAGGAAGGGCCCGTCGGGATGCCCGAGGTGCTGATGCGCGAGGGCGGGCGCGCGATCCCGCTGTCGCGCTGGTATCACGATCGCAGCGCGCACTCGCGCCGCCGCGTCGTCGAGCGCGGCCCGCGCATCGACTGGGCCGAGCGTCCGGACGTGTTCGAGGCGTACCCGTCGGTGCGCACCGTCGCGCTGCCGCGTACGCGCGCGCCGGTGCGCGTGCCGACGGCGCGCGCGCTCGAGGAGGCGGCCGGCGAGGTGACGACGATCGGCGACGCGGACGTGACGCTGGCGCAGCTCGGGACGCTGCTCCACCTGACCCAGGGCATCACGGAGGTCGACGGCCCGCCGGGGCAGCCGTTCCACAAGCGCGCGGCGGCGTCGTCGGGTGCGCTCTATCCGGTGGTCACGCACGTCGCCCTCGCGCAGGAGGTGCAGCGCGTGCTCGCGCGGCGCGTAGTGGTAGAGGCCCGGCGCGAGCCCGCCGACACGCCCCACGACGACGTGCGTGACCACCGGATAGAGCGCACCCGACGACGCCGCCGCGCGCTTGTGGAACGGCTGCCCCGGCGGGCCGTCGACCTCCGTGATGCCCTGGGTCAGGTGGAGCAGCGTCC
>JAIOII010001370.1 GCA_019912685.1 Kofleriaceae bacterium | reverse complement strand
ATCACGTCCCGCGCGTGCTCGAGAGCGCCTGCCTGGCGACGCGTTCGTTCTGCTCGGTGTGCGTCGAGCGCTGCCCGCGCCCCGGCGCGATCGTCGTCGCGCACGGCCGCCCGCGCGTCGTGCCCGAGGCGTGCGATGGCTGCGGTCGCTGCGTCGCCGCGTGCCCCGCGCCCGTGCTCGCGTTCACGCTCGTCGCGCGCCCGCCCTGTTCCGAGGAGGTCTCCGATGTCTGAGCCCGCCACCGTGGCCACGCCCGTCACGCCCGTCACGCCCGTCCACGACGCGCTCCTCGACGAGCCCACGACGCGCCAGCTCTTCTTCGACATCGAAGAGGCCGCCGAGCTCGTCGACGTCGTCACCAAGGGCCCGGGCGCGCGCCGCGCCGACCCCGTGGCGGCGGCGATGCCCTCGCTCGCCGACGCCCAGCGCGCGCTCGCGAGCGGCCACGCCGTGCAGCTCCGCTATCGCTTCGGCGGCGAGGAGTGGTGGGACACGCTCGTCCGCACCTCCGCCGGCGTGCGGCTCATCCGCATCAGCCACACGCGCGCCCTCGCTGCTCCCGACCGACCCTGACGGAAGGAGATGTCTACATGCTTCGCTTCGCCCTCACCGCGCTCGTCCTCGCCGCTCCCCTCGCGTCCACCGCCGTCGCCGCGCCGCCCCTGACCTTGCCCGCCGGCAAGCTCAACGTCGCGCTCAACGCCGAGCTCGGCATGAACGACGGCGCCGCCGCCGAGCCGATCTCGCTGTCGCCCGACGTCTCGTACGGTGTCTCCGACGCGCTCACCGTCGCGCTCGTCCACTCGCGCTTCGCGACCACCGGCTTCCGCGCCGTGGCCGGCGGCGGGCTGTGCCTCACCGGCGAGGACGCCGGCTGCCCCAACCTCTACGACAACGTCGGCCTCGAGGCCTGGTACGACCTCGGCGGCGGCGCCGTGAAGCTCGCCGCCGGCGGCGGCGTCCACGCCCTCAGCCTCGACGCCGGCTTCCACGCGGCCAAGCTCGGCCTGCGCGCGCGCTGGCAGAGCGGCGCGCTGGCCGTCGTCGCGCTGCCGAGCGTCTTCGTCGCGGTGAGCGAGCGCGACGAGGTGATGGACGTGCGCGTCAACCCCGAGCGGCTCTGGGTACCGGTGCAGCTCCTCTACCGCGTCGCCGATCCCGTGACCCTCGGCCTCGGCAGCGGCATCAAGGGACCCGTCCAGGGTTTCGGCGACGCCTGGGAGGTGCCGCTCGGCTTCATGGGCCAGTACGCCGTCGATCCGTCGCTCGGCCTCGGCGCCTCGCTCGTGTTCGGCAAGGTCGTCGGCGGCGCCGACGCGACCGGCTTCGACTATCGCGGCGTGCAGCTCTGGGCGAGCTACACGATGTGAGGCCCGCGCTCGCGCGCCTCACTGGTACATGTAGATGACGAAGCCGACCGGCACGAGCAGGCCGGCGCCGACGAACCACTTGCCGCGACCCAGGAAGCCGCGGTCGCCCTTCATCATGATCATCCCGGAGATCGCGAGGAACACGAGCGCGACCGCGAACACGTCGGCGACGTAGGTCCACACGCCCTTCAGGTTGTTGAGGTGCAGCGCGTTGACCTCGAACAGCACCGGCCGCCTGTGGATCGACTTGAGCTTGCCCTGGCCGGTGCGCACGTCGAGGCGCGCTTCTTGACCCTCGGGCAAGAACACGCGCAGCTCGGTCTCCGACTCCTGGAAATGGCCGCGCACCTGCGCCGGGTCCAGGCGCAGCCGCTCGATCACGAACGCCGCCTGCTCGGCGCCGGTCGCGCCCGGCACCGGCCCGAGGTCGAACGACCGTGACTCGAACGTGTAGCTCGGGTTCCAGTCCTCGATGTGGTTCACCGCCAGCCCGGACAGGCTGTAGGCGAGGACGAGGGCGACCGCCACGTAGCCGACGTCGCGATGGATGGCGCGGATCCAGCGCCGCCACTTCACGTCGTTACTTCCGGTCGCGGAGCTGCGCGCCGGTGCCGTCGACGCGGACGATCACCATCGGCTCGGTCACGCTCGCCGGATCCTTCTCCGCCCCGTACTCCTTCTGCTGGTACGCGACGTACTCCTTGGTCTCCTCGAGCGAGAGCTCGTTGACCGCGACCACGCCCTCGACGACGGCGTGCTTGCCCTTGGCGTCGACGGGGAACACCATCTCGCCGTCGACGACCTTGAAGCGGAGCTTCTGCCCCGGCGCGTCGCCGGCGAGGTCCATCCAGCAGCCGCGCTTGGGGCACACGTCGACGACCTGACCCTCGACGCGCACCGTCTTGCCGACGTGCGCCTTGGGATCGGCGAGCAAGGTCGCGATCGGCGTCGACTCCGTCAGCTTCACGCCGGCGCCGAACGACTGGCCGGGCGCGGCCTGCGCCGGCGCCGCCGCCGTCGCCGCCTGCGCGGGCGCTGCCGACGTTCCAGACTTGGTCGACGAGGCCTTCGACGAGTCACAGGCCATGGCGGCCGTGGCGAGGGCGACGATCAGGAGCGGTCGAACGAGGCTCATGGGCCCGTGCATACTACTGTCGGGCCTGCCCGCCAATAGGCGTTGGTGACCCAGGCGGCCGGCGCGATGGCCCCTCGACGTACTCGACCGTGTCCTCGCAGGACAGGCTCTCGAACGCCATCAGGCTGTCGCGGTCGCTGAACACCTGGGGACACTCCTCGCGGCACGCCTTCTTGACGTCGTCGTCCACGCCGCCCTTGCACCGCTCGTAGTGATCGCACGCGCCGTCGCACGTGCCCGTCAGCTTCGGTCCGGTGACGTACCGCACGATGCAGCCGGCGAGCAGCAGCGCCAGCGCGATCGCGACGAGAAGGCTGCGCACCGTCACTCGGCGGCTCCGTGACGGCCGGCGCCGGCCGCGAACCGCGCCGCCCCCGCGAGCCCTTCGGCCAGCGCCTTCATCCCGTGCGCGAGCTCGTTCGCCAGCGCCGCCTCGTACCCGAGGTCCCACTGCTCGTACGCGCTCAGCCGGTCGCCGCGCATCGCCGCCTGCGGCAGCCTCGCCAGCTCCGCCGCGAGC
>JAIOII010001369.1 GCA_019912685.1 Kofleriaceae bacterium | reverse complement strand
GCTCGGGCCCGGCGGCTCGGCGGAGCTGGCGCGCGATCCGGCGGCGGCGCTGCACCGGCGCTGGTTCGACGCCGCGGCGCGCGCGCTCGATCTCGCGCAGGTGCCGTACGCGATCGTCGACGAGGGCGCGCCGCTCGAGCGGCTGCTCGCGCACGACGCGATCGTCGCGCCCACGCTCCACCGCGTCGACCGCGCGCTGTGGAAGAAGCTCGGCGAGGCGGCGGCCGCGAAGCGCGTCGTCGTCATCGGCCCCGAGACGCCGTCGCTCGACGAGTGGGGCGAGCCGCTCGGCGAGGACGCCGCCGTGCCGCGGCGCGCCGGCTTCATGCGGCCGGGCTCGGTCGACGACGTCGCCGGGCTCGCCGACGACCTGGCCGCGCTCGAGCCGCAGGACGAGTGGTTCGTCGAGCGGCCCGCGGGCACCAACGCCAGCGTCTTCGTCGACGGCGGCGGACACGTGCGCGCCGTGTTCGTCTACAACGCGGGCGACAAGGGCGTGACTGCCCGGCTCGTCGTGCCCCCCGGCACGACGCTACGCGATGCCCTCGCGGGCGACGTCCTTCACGCCGGGGACGGCGCCGTCGCGGTGCCGATGCCGGCGCGCGACGTGCGCTTCCTCGTCGTCACAGCCCCCGGCGATCAGAAGAAGTAATAGTGCACGCCGCCGGAGAACACCGGCTGGCCCGTGATCGCGATGCCCTCGGCGTCCGAGGTCGCGATGATGATGCCCGCGGTGAACGAGAGCGCGACGTTCGACGCGACGAACGCGCGGGTCTGGACGCCCGGCTCGATGAACAGGAGCGTCGCGTTGTCGGTCATGTCGTTGCCGTCGCCGCGGAAGCCGATGCCGAACGAGCCGCCGACGCCGAAGTCGCTCATCGCCGTCGAGTGGAGGTGGTAGTAGAACTGCCCGCCCAGGTCGATGTCGGTGTCGTCGTCGCCGCCCTCGTCGGAGAAGCCCAGGAAGCCGCCGACGTGGAACATGCCACCGTCGTAAACGCCCGAGAGGCCCCCCAGACCCGACATCTGGTACTGGGCGCCGACGCCGATCGCTCCTTCCGAGCCGCCCGCGAACGCGGTCCCGGCGCCAAGCGCCATCACGGAGAGAGCACTGACGAGCATGAGAGTATTCTTCATGGCGGCGAGGGTGGCCCGGGTCTCTGACGCTTTCAAGTTTCCGGGCCGGTGAAGCGGCGCGAAGCGCGGTAGGTTCGCGAACGTGCTGGGCAAGGACGTTGCGCTACATCACATCGAGCCGCGTCACTGGCAGGCGTGGTTCGAGCTGCTCGTGCCGCCGGCGGTGCGCACGCGGCCGCGCTGGGCGCTCGCGATCCTCGACGACGATCGCCTGCGCGTGCTGAAGCTCGTGGTCGCAGGACATGACGCGAAGGGCGCGGTCGACCCAGGCCTCCTCACCTTGCCGCCGACGCAGGCTCACCTGCGCGAATGTGCGAAGCGGCTCGAGGTCGGCGCGGTGATCGTGCTCGAGGTCGGCGCGCTCGCGTCGGTCTCCGCCGAGGTCGAGCCGCTGCTCTCGCTCGACATGGACCTGGCCGCGCAGGGGCTCGCGCTCCTGCGCGCGCTCAAGGCGCGATCGAACCGCGGGGTGTGGAGCGAGCCACCGCTCCTCGACCTCCTGCCCGCGCCGGCGTTCGATCCGCTGCAGAAGACGTTCGACCTGCTCGTCCCCGACGACAGCGCGCTCGCCGCGTACGTCATCGCCGACGATCGCAAGCGCGTCGCCGCGTCGGTCATCGCCGTCAAGCGCGGCGGCGACATCGCCGAGGTCTCGAGCCACGCCGCGCTCGCCGGCGACATCAGCGAGGCCGCGCTCGCGCGCGACTGGGGCGTCGCCTACAAGCGGGTCAACCGCGCGATCGCCGACCGCTTCGCGAAGCCGTGCGTGAGCGTCTTCATCGAGCGCGCCACCGTCGACAAGCTCATCGTCGGTCCGCCCGACACGCTGGGCCGCGAGCTCAACGCGAAGCGGCTCGTCATCGACCCGGCGCCGGCGTGGCTGCTCGGGCTCCTCGGCGGCGC
>JAIOII010001368.1 GCA_019912685.1 Kofleriaceae bacterium | reverse complement strand
GGCCGCGACCGCCGCCAGGTCGCGCTCGGTGGCGCGCCCGCTGTCGAGGAGCGCGCGCGCCTGCAGCGCCGCGAGGCTCGTGGCGTCGACGCCGAGCGGCGCGAGGTAGTACGGGTCGAGCTGGTGGGTGAGGATCGCCGGCAGGTCACCGAGCGACGACTTGCCGTAGCCGTAGACGAGCGCGGTGTCGAGGTCGCCCTGCTGGAGGCGAACCCACGCCTCGTAGAGCGCCCACGCGCCGTCCATCTCGACGTGGCTCTCGGCGATCGGCGGCCATGGCGCGACGCCGTCGAGGGCGGAGACGAACGAGAACGGCCGGCCGATGAGGTAGTCGCAGCTGCCGGAGACGGTGAAGCCGATCTCCGCGCGCGCGAGGCCGGCCCGGCGCAGCGCGTCGGTGACGACCGGCTGGACCAGCTCGGCCTCGTCGCGCTTCACGTCGCGCGCGACCGGCGGGAGCTGGGCGAAGCTGATGATCGCGACGTCGCGCATCACAGGTGCCTCTCGATCTCGGCGGTGTCCGCGTCGGGCTCGCCGGTCGGCTCGAACCACTTGATGCTCGCGAGCGTCGGGCCGAGCTCCTCGTCGGGGGCCCACACCGCGCGGACGCGCATGCCCATGCGCGCCTCCTCGGGCGGGATGCCGCGCAGGAGGTGGAAGAGCGGGAGGTCCGCGCCCTCGAGGATCACGGCGACCGCGATGTACGGCGGCGGGAAGGGCGCGGCGTCGAACGGGATGCGGATGACGCAGAAGGTGGTGACGATGCCGCGGTCGGCGACGTCGACGACGGCGTCGGCCGGGACGCCGCACGTCGGGCAGGCGCCGCGGGGCGGCAGGTAGACCTTCTGGCAGGCGGGGCAGCGGCCGCCGACGATGCGCTTCTCCTTCATGGCGCGCAGGTACGTCGACAGGTGGTGGCCGGCGGTGACGGTGTAGTCGAGGGCGACGGGGGAGGGGAAGAGCGGGACGGGTTCGGGTGCACCTTCGCCCTTCGACCCGGCGCGCTGCGCCTCGCTCAGGGCGAACGGGGTCTCGGGCACGAAGCACTCGAGGTCGCGCACCGACCCGGTGCGCTCGGCGCGCCAGCGCGGGGCGACGCGCATGCCGGTCTTCATCGCGGCGAGGTCGCCGGCGTCGACGGCGTGGAGCATCGCCGTCGATGCGCCGTCGAGCTTCACCAGCGCCCAGGCGAACGGCTTCGCGAGCGGGTGCTCCTTCCTCGGCTCGTTCACCCACGCCCACGTCGTGACGACGCCGCCGGGGCCGACGGCGACGGCCTCGCCGGTGGCGGCGCCGGTCGTGTCGTACTCGAGCGGCGGCACCATCACGCCGCCGTCGGCGGTCCGCACGCCTTCGAGCGTGCCGGCGCGCAGCGCGCCGAGGAACCGCCCGATCACCGGCCCCGTCGAGCGCGTGTACGTGTACTCGAGCCGGTAGGGCGCTTCCAGCACCCCGTCATCGCCATCCATGGAGCGAATAGAACATGTTCTACTCTGCGTGTCGAGGGCTGATCCGCTGTCGATCGAGCGCCCTCAGTCGTCGATCATGAGCGCCTGCCGCGGGCAGCGCGCGACCGCCGCCTCGACGGCGGCGCGCAGCTCCTCGGGCGGCTCGGGCTGCAGGAGGTGGAGCTGATCGTTCTCGTCGGTCCTGAACACGGTCGGCGCTTCCTTCACGCACCGCGCGTTCCCCTCGCACCGCTCGTAGTCGACGATGACCTTCACGTCACCTCTCAGGATCCGGACATGCGGCGGATGCTCGCCTCGAGCTCGCGCGCCAGCTCGCGCATGATCTCGGCGACGGGCCGCTCGTGGTTCATGCGGCCGACGATCTGGCCGACCGGCGAGGTCAGGAGCTCCTCGGCCTTGTTCCCGGGCTGCCCGGCGTAGCGGAAGATGCGGCTCGTCGCGTCCGCCGTCGCCATCCAGTGGAGCGGCATCGGCAGGGCGCCCGGTCCGTCCGGATCGTCCCAGGCCTGCGACCAGCCGGTCTTGAGCTGGCGCGCCGGCTTGCCCGTGAGCGCGCGCGAGCGAACCGTGTCGCGCGAGCCCGCGCTCAGGAGCTTTTGCTTGAGCAAGGGCGTCACGTCGGACTCCGCCGCCGTCAGCCAGATCGAGCCGGTCCACGCGCCCTGCGCGCCGAGCGCCAGGGCCGCCGCGACCTGGCGGCCGCAGCCGATGCCGCCGGCCGCGAGCACGGGGACGTCGGGCCCCACGGCGTCGACGATCTCGGGCACGAGCACCATCGTCGAGATCTCGCCGCAGTGACCGCCGGCCTCCGTGCCCTGCGCCACGATGATGTCGACGCCGTTCTCGATGTGCTTCTTCGCGTGCGCGGGGGCGCCGGTGAGCGCGGCGACCTTGACGCCCTTCTGGTGGGCGCGGTCGACGATGTCCTTGGGCGGCGGGCCGAGCGCGTTGGCGAGCAGCTTGATCGGCCGCTCGAGCGCGAGATCGACCTGCGGGCGGGTCGTCTGCTCGGTCCACGCGAGCAGGTTGTGCCACGCGTTCTCGCCCTCGGGGAGCCGGGGCACCTCGTGCCTGGCGAGGAGGTCCTCGATGAACGCGCGGTGGCGCGGCGAGATGAGCGCCTCGAGCTTCGCCGGATCGAGCGGCTTGTCGTGGCCGGCGCCGCCGTCGACGTACTTCGCCGGCATGACGACGTCGACGCCGTACGGCTTGCCGTCGACGTTGGCGTCGATGAAGTCGAGCGCCTCGCGGAGCTGGTCGACGGTGTAGGCGACGGCGCCGAGCACGCCCATGCCGCCCGCGCGGCTGACCGCCGCCACCACCGCCGGCGCCTTGGAGAAGGCGAAGATCGGGACCTCGAGGCCCAGCTCCTCGCACAGCGGGGTGCGGAACGGTTTCATCGTTCGCTCCTGCTCAGTTGCTCGCCGGCGGCAAGAACTTGTTCATCTTCTGCGCCATCTGGATCGAGCCGCCGACCTTCAGCTTGCGCATGAGGAACGCCTTGGCGCCGTTCAGGTCGCCGTTGGCGAGGTCGACGTAGTCCTTCGCCTTGATCTTGTAGGTGACGGTCGGCTCGGGCACCGTGCCCGGCTCGACGGAGAGCTGGCCGTCGGCGATCTTGACGGTCCACGTGCCGCCGCCCTCGCCCTCGAGCTCGTACAGGAACGTCGCGTTGACGCCCTGGGCTTGCTCGGGCACGAAGCGCTCGTGGACGGTGTCGAAGTATTCCTTGCAGCTCGAAATCTTGCGCATGGCGTCAGGCCCCTCCGTGAAACATGTTCTACTCGCGCAGTAAAGCCGACGCGACGCACACCGTCAAGCCCGATCGACGGCGGCGAAGTGCTCGAGCAGCACGTCGTTCAACCGCGCCGCGCACTGGTGGAGGATCGCGTGGCCTGCGTCCTCGAAGTGGACGAGGCGCGAGCCCGGGATGAGGCGATGGAGCCGGTGGTGCGCGCTCGGACGGATGAGCCGGTCGCGGCCCGCCTTCACGATCAGGGTCGGCGTCCCCTCCAGCTCGTGGAGGCGGTGCGCGGTGCGATGGGCCATGATCGCCGCGATCTGGCGCAGGCGGTCGCGCGCGGGCGCGGCGGCGACGACCTGGTCGTGCATCGCCTGGCGCAGCGGCGCGACGTCGACGGTGGCGAGGTACTCGTCGGGGAAGATGAGGCGCTCGAGCACGCGCGCGCGCTGGGCGCGCGGGCCGAGGAACGCGCGGCCGAAGAGGAGGAGGCTCTGCGGTGAGGGCGTGAGGTCGACCAGGCCACCCGCGTGCGTCGCGACGAGGGCCAGGCTCCTCACCCGTTCCTTCCATCCCAGCGCGAGCTCCTGCGCGATCATCCCGCCCATCGAGACGCCCACGACGTGCGCCTGCTCCCAGCCGAGCGCGTCGATCACCGCCGCGGCGTGGCGCGCGAGATCGCGGATGCTCGCCGGCCGGCTGCGTTGCCGCGTCGTCTGCCCCGCGCCGGCGTTGTCGAACCACGCGACCCGGTGGCACGCCGAGAACGCGTCGATCTGGTTGAGCCACATGTGCCCGGGCACGCCGAAGCCCATGACGAGGAGCACCGGGCTACCGCTGCCTCCGCTCGTCGCGTAATGGACGCGCGCGTCGGGGAGCTCGACGAAGGGCATCGGCGCGCTCATGCCGGCAGCGGGGAGGCGGCGCCGGGGAAGAGCACGACGCGGCCGCGCAG
>JAIOII010001367.1 GCA_019912685.1 Kofleriaceae bacterium | reverse complement strand
GCCACATGGCGACCATTCGGCAGTCGAAATACGCCATCACGGGGCGGATCTCGCCGCGCCGTGCCGCAACGCACAAGGGATAGAGCTCGCGCGCCCGGTCGGCGACGTCGACGTGCGGGTACTCCTTGAACGTGACGATGACGTCGGCCGACGTCCGCATCAGCTCCGTCAGATGGCAGTGCAGGTCGAGCTCGATGCCGATCACGGCGTCGGGTCCGACGATCGCGCGCACGCGGGCGAGCGTGTCGCCCTCGCAGTCGTCGTAGCCGTCCGCCACCATGGCGCCGTGCATGAACAACAGCACGACGTCGACCGGCATCGCCGGCACCACCGCGTCGATCGAGCAGGTGACGCGCGGCGGCGAGGTCGTGCTGCGCGCCGTCGAGGACGCGTCGGCGACGATGGAGACGGTGGCCGCGTCGGTCACGAGCGTCGCCCACACCGCCGAGAGCCTGAGCACCGTGGCCCAGCAGGTCGCCCGCGAGGCGGCGGCGGGCGGCCGCCTGCTCGGCGACTCGGCCGAGAAGCTGGCCCAGGCCGCCGCGCGCGCGCAGCAGTCGGAGGCCGCGATCGAGCGGCTCACCCATCGCTCGAAGGAGATCGGGACGATCGTCCGTGTCATCGAGGCGATCGCCGACCAGAGCAACCTGCTCGCGCTGAACGCGGCGATCGAGGCGGCGCGCGCCGGCGAGGCCGGCCGCGGCTTCGCCGTCGTCGCCGACGAGGTGCGCAAGCTCGCCGAGCGGTCGATGGCCGCGACGCAGGAGATCGGGATCGTGATCGGCGCCGCCCAGCAGGACAACGAGGCGGTGGTGAAGGCGGCGCGCAGCATCCTCGCCGACATCCACGACGGCGCCGGGCAGGTGAGCGACACCAGTCGCAGCCTGACGACGATCCTCCAGTCGATCGAGCAGGTGACCGCCCAGGTCGCCGACGTGCAGCGGGCGACGAAGGAGCAGTCGTTCGCCGCCACCGAGGTGATGAAGCTGGTCGAGAACATGAACGACGTCGCGCGCCGCGTGGTCAGCGTGACCGGCGAGCAGGCGGCGGCGTCGGCCGGCGTGCTCGCCGCCGTGAAGGCGACGGAGGCCGCGCTCGCCGCGGCGCTCGCGACGATCGGGCGCCAGGAGAAGGTGCTCGAGGAGACGCGCGCCGCTCACGTCGCGGCCGCGCCGACCGGCAACGGGGTCCGGCGCCCCGTCTCGAGGAGGATCCACGGTGGCCCGTAGCCCGAGCTCGCCCCCCGACTTCCGCGGTGACGACATCACGGCCGCGCTGCTCGCCGCGCTCGGCGAGGCCGACCGCGACGCTCGCGATCAGGGCATCTCGCGCGCGGCGGCCGAGGTCGATCCCGACGAGCTCGTCGGCGCCATCGCCGACCCGGTCAACGCCGTGCGCCGCAACGCCGCGATGGACGCGCTCGCGCGCGGCGGGCCGCGGAGCGTGCCGTCGCTCGTCCGCGTCCTCGACTCGAGCGACGACGAGCTCGTCATGTTCTCGGCGGGCACGCTGGCGCGCAGCCGCGATCGCTCGGTGATCCCGCACCTCGTGCGGCTCCTCGAGCACCGCGATCCCAACGTCGTGCAGACCGCGATCGACGGCCTCGGCTTCCTGCGCGCGCGGGCGGCGGTCCCGCCGCTGCTCGGCCTCCTGCAGCGAGACGCGTGGCTGCGGCTGGGCGCGGCGCAGGCGCTGGGCGAGATCGGCGACGTGCGCGCGGTCGAGCCGCTCGCCCGCCTGCTCGAGGACGAGGACAGCTGGATGATCGCGGCGGAGGCGCTCGGCAAGCTGCGCTCGCTGCGCGCGATCGCGTACCTCGCCGACGCCCTGTTCCGGGCGAGCGAGCTCGACTTCGACGTGCCGCTGCGCGCGCTCGCGCGCGCCCTGTGTCGCAGCGCCGACGCGGCTCTCCTCGCCGAGCTCGACCCCTGGGTGCGCCTCAAGCGGCGCGAGGCGCGGCCGATCCACGCGCGGCTGGCGACGTCCCTGGCCCAGCTCCACACCTCGAGCGACGCCGTGGAGATCGCGGAGGCCGCCGCGGTCGTGGTCCACGCGCTCGGCCTCGACGCGCTCTACCCCGCGCTCCTGCGCAGCGCGCGGCAGCCGGTGATGACGCCGACCGCGCAGCTGTGGACGCTGGCGAGCGGCGGCGAGGCGG
>JAIOII010001366.1 GCA_019912685.1 Kofleriaceae bacterium | reverse complement strand
GGTCAGCGGCGGGGCGACGCCGCGGCGGATGCTGCGCCGGCTTGCCGACGAGGCCGTGCCGTGGGAGCACGTGCACCTCTTCCAGGTCGACGAGCGCGTCGCGCCCGCGGGGCACGCCGAGCGCAACCTCACGCAGCTCGGCGACGCCTTGCTCGCGCACCTGCGCGTGCCGCCGGCCGGCGTGCACGCGATGCCGGTCGAGGACGCCGACCTCGGGCAAGCCGCGGCCGCCTATGCCGCCAGGTTGCGCGACGCCGCCGGCGATCCGGCGGTGCTGGATCTCGTCCACCTCGGGCTGGGCGACGACGGACACACCGCCTCGCTGGTCCCGGACGACGCCACCCTCGAGGCGATCGACGACGTGTCGGTGACGGCACCGTACCGAGGCTATCGCCGCATGACCCTGACGTTCCCGATCATCAACCGCACACGCGCCATCCTCTGGATCGTCACCGGCGCCGCCAAGCGCGGCGCTCTCGCCCGGCTGCGTCGCGGAGACGCGAGCCTCCCGGCCGGTCGGGTCCGGCGCGACGGCGCCCTGATCATCGCGGACGCATCCGCCAACCCCGGCGGCGTCGACGAGGATCCTCGGGCAACCCGCAGCGTGTAGCAGCCGCGGGCGGCGATCATGGAGCGCGGTGCGCGGGCTGGACGCGCCGAGGCCACGCCACCACGATCAGGGCGAGGAGCGCGAACACCGCGGCCCCGGCCCGGTAGCCGGTCGCGAACAGGAAGACGACCAGGGCGATCGAGGCCGTGGCGAAGGCGAGCCGGCCGATGAGGCGATGAGGAAAGTAGCGCCGATCGGCGCGCGTCGGTTGGTGGTCGGTTGACGGCTGCATGATGCTCCTTGGGGGTCTCGATGGGCTCAGCGCGCCCGCGGCAGATCGACCGTGAAGACGCAGCCGGTGCCGGGGATGTCGCGCACCTGGAGTCGGCCGCCGTTCGCCTCGGCGCCACGGCGCGCGATCATCAACCCGAGACCGACGCCGCTCCGGTCCTTCGCGCGTTGCTCGAAGGGCTGGAACAAGTGCTCGGCCGAGCCGGGAGGCAGGCCACCGCATTCGTCGCTGACGTCGAGCTGCACGCGGTCCTCGGTCACGCGAACCGCGAGCGTGACCTGGCTCCGGGGGCGCGTGAACTTGATCGCGTTCTGGACCAGGTTGACGACGACCGCCGACAGGATCTGCGGGTCCGCCTCGACGGCGAGGTCGCGCTCCACCGGCATCGCGAGGGAGAACCCGACGCCGGTCTTGTTCGCGTCCAGGATCGCGACGACCTCGATCTCCTCGAGGAGCTCGCGGACGTCGACGCGCTCGCGGTTCACCGCGCCGGCCTCGAGACGCGCCTCCGCGAGCGAGCGAGCGACGACCGCGCCGAGGCGGTCGAGCATCCGCTGGAGCAGCTTCCCGGTCGCGCCCGCCACCCCGACGCTCCCCGACTTCAGCACGTCGAAGGTCAGCGTCACCGACATGATCAGGTTGCGCACCTCGTGGGCGAGGACGCCGAGTCGTTCGTTGCCTTCCCTGGCGAGACCGGCCGCGAGGCCGCGATCGCGCGCCGCGGTGAACTCGGTCACGGCGGCGGCGATCGCGTTGTCCAGGCTGGAGTTGAGGACGCGGAAGTCCTCGGCGGCGATCGATTCCCCGCGCTCGACGGCCAGGTCGGTCACCGACTGACACACGTCGCCGTAGGTATGGACCACCTGGCCCACCGTGAAGCCTCGCCCCATCAGGTCCTGACCGTGCCTGCTCGCGACCCCGGCCGCGTCGGGGTGCGACGTGATGTCCCCTCGCAGCGTGTCGATCAGCTGGTCGATGAACAGCGGGATGCCTCGTTCGATCTCACCGTGCGTGGGCTTCGGGGCGCTCCGCGCGGCGACCTTCACGCTGCACCGGCCGATCAACTCGGCCCGGTTCTCGGTCAGGAACTCCGCTAGCCTCACGCCACGTACCTCCACCGTCACCGTACTCCGGTTCCGGCGCTACACAATGTGCGATCGCCGCCTCAGGGCGCGCGGGGCAGCTCGACGGTGAAGACGCAGCCGGTGCCGGGCACATCTCGCACGCGGATCTCGCCGCCGCTCGCCTCCACGCTGCGACGGGCGATCGTGAGGCCGAGGCCGAGCCCGCTGCGGTCCTTGCCGCCTTGCTGGAACGGCCGGAACAGCGACTCGGCGGCGCCGGGCGGCAGCCCCCCGCACTCGTCCGCGACATCGAGCAGGACGCGCTCCGGGGTCGCGCGTGCGCTGACGGCGACGTGACCGGCCGGATGGGTGAACTTGACGGCGTTCTGCACGAGGTTGATGACGAGCGCGGACAGGAGCTGGGGATCGGCCTCGACGGCGAGCTCGTTGGTCGCGGGCAACTCGACGGAGAACGCGACTCCCTTCGCGTTGGCGCCGAGCGAGGCGGTCACCTCGATCTCCTCCAGGAGCCGGCGCACGTCGATGCGCTCGCGCTGGACGATGCCGGCCTCGAGACGGACCTCGGTGAGCGAACGCTCGATGAGCGATCGGAGGCCGGTCAGGCTGCGCTCGAGCACGCCGCCCGTCGCGCCGTTCGCGCCGACGCGGCCCGACTTCAGGACGTCGAAGGCGAGGCTCGCGGAGTTGAGGAGGTTGCGCAGCTCGTGCGCGAAGATCCCCTGCCGCTCGCGGTCCTCGGTCGTGCGATCGATCTCGTGCAGCCGGAAGAACTCGGTGACCGCGTCGGCGATCGCGTCGTCGAGGCAGCGCGTGAGCGTGCGGAAGTCCTCCGGCTCGATCGGCGCGCCGCGCTCGACGGCGAGGTCGGCGACGGCCTGGCACAGGTCGCCGTAGTCGTGGACCACCTGGGCGACGGTGAAGCCCTCCGACATCAGGTTGCCGCCGTGCTGGGTCGCCGCGCCGGCCAGGTCGGGATTGCTCGCCAGCCGCAGACGCAGCGTCTCGATCAGCTGATCGAGGAACAGAGGGATGCCGCGCTCCAGCTCGTGTCCCGTTGCCTTCGGCGCTCGCCGGCCGGCGACCCTGAGCCGACATCGCTCGACTATCTCGACACGGTTCTGCGTCAAGAAGTCGAGCAGCATGCCTCATCTATAGCAGAAGCGCTCGAAGGCGGTGCCTCCGACGTCATCGCGAGGCGGTCGCGCGGGCGCGCGCGACGGCGAGGACGAAAAGCGCGAGCGCGACGGCGTTGCCGATGCTGCCCGCGCGGCGGAGCGTGGCGTCGAGCGCGAGGTCGCCGGCCACGCGCGCGACGAGGCTGGCGTGGAGGACGAGGAGCGCGCCCCAGAGCGCGGGGTGGAACGGGATCGCGACGCGCGCGACCGCGGGCAGGATGATCGGCGCGTGCGCGAAGATCATCGACAGGACGTAGCCGACGAAGACGCCGTGCAGCGCGGCGTCGTAGAGCGGACCCGCCGGCGGCAGGCCGCGCGTCGCGAGGAGCACGCCGGTGACGACGAGCCAGCTCGAGCCGAGCAGG